>JANPPB010000532.1:0-5093 GCA_031428295.1 Segetibacter sp.
GGTAAAGCGCCTCGAATCTTGCTGGGCCTCTTTTCATACTACTGTTGAAAGAATTTTATTCCACCATCAAACAGCACTGGATAGAATACAGTTATACGAAAAGCAACGCAAGGATGCAGAAGCATTGGATACAGATCAGCAATTAAATTTATTTGAGGATGATGACTGGGAAGACGAGGTAGAAGAAATTACTTTAGGCAAAGGACGAAAAATTAAGCTGAGTGATATAGATGCAGCCGGAAACCTGAAGAAGTACAAGAAAGATCTAAAGGCCGACATTGAGGCTTTACAATCTTTAGATATAAACCTAAACTTATTTGAAGAAAAGATCAATAAAGAAACCAAAAAGCGAAAAAATCATCATTCAGCAGATGATAAGCTGGAAGCTTTAATGAAAATTATCATAAGAAAACAGCAAAGTGGGTTAAATGGTAACAATCAAAAGGTTTTAATCTTTACTGTATATAAAGACACTGCTGTTTATTTGTTTGATCAGCTTTCCGCCCGGGGTTTTAATGGCATTGCTATGGTTGCGGGCGATGAAGCAAGAATATATGGTGAAAATAAACGAACAAAATTATTTGAACCGATATTGGAGAGGTTTAGCCCTTATACAAAATTGTTCCGCGAAAAGAACTGGGAGGATTTCAAGCCTGCAAGTTCTGACTTGAAAAAACAATATGAAGAATGGATTAGCTGGACAGAAAAATCGCATCCTGAAGTGTATAACCTGATACAAAACCCGATAGAAATTTTGATTGCTACAGATGTACTAAGTGAAGGACAAAACCTGCAGGATTGTGACTTTGTTGTTAACTATGATATTCATTGGAATCCTGTAAGAGTAATTCAGCGAATGGGGCGTATTGATCGTTTGGGCTCACCTAACGAAAAAATTTACGGTGTCAATTTCTGGCCCTCGGATAATATCAATAATTACCTGGCATTGCAAAGCCGCATAGAGCAGCGTATGGCTGCCATGAAACTGGCAGGTGCCGAGGTAGACAGCGATTTTACTGAAACACTCAGGCACATGGTTGGTACCGACGAACTGGAGCAGCAACAGCGCCAACGCATGATGGAACAGATGCAAACTTCCTGGAATGATATTGAAATAAGCGAGCAGACACTTGGTTTTGATAATCTTTCGCTTGAAAATTTCAGGCAGGACCTTGCCACTGAATTGGGCAAAAAACAGGAAGAATATGAACGAATGCCCAACGGCGTATATACCGGGTTTATTGGAAAAAGAGATATATGTAAAGAAGAAGGTCTTATTGTGTTATTAGGTTCACCTACCAAACCGGCACAAGCAAAAGATCATGTATATAAGCAATACGAATTGCTTTATGTAGATGGCAATGGTAAGCAGGTTTTACTAAATCAAAAGCAAGTGCTGGATGCCTTAGCCGCCCACAAAGATGAGGAACGGAATGTACCCCAAACTATTGACAAAGGTGAACCTGCAGCGTTACAACGGTTACAGGCATCACTGCAGCTATGGATAAAACGACAGCAGGTAACCGAAGAGGTGCAGGACGATGGAACCGTAAAAAAGCGAATGGGTCAATCGGGACTTGACGTGTTGAATAAGCTTAAGGCCGGACAAAAATCTGCAGTAGAAAACATAAAAGAACAAAAAGTTAGTCAGCAATATATAAACCATGATTTTGATCTGATTACCTGGTTTGTAATCACCGTGTCTTAGAAAAAGTTTTGATCAAAAAAATGAAATTTAATCAACTCATACAGGTTATTCAGCAGGTAGATTTTGGCACAAAGGTGCAAACAGGTAAAGCTATTAACCGCATGCTTACCTGCCGTAACTGGTTAGTAGGCTGGTATATTAGCAATTACGAGCAAAAAGGAGAAGACAGGGCAGAATATGGAGAAAGGCTTATTGATTCTCTTTCTGAAAAACTTGATTCCAAAAGTTTTTCGCCTGCCAACTTAAAGTATTTCCGGCAGTTTTATAGGGTGTATCCGCAGATTGGCCAATCGCTGATTGACCAATTTAAACAACTTAAGATTAGCCAATCGCTGATTGGCGAAATGCCACCAGGCACCCCAATCACGGAGCCCGGCAATCCACCTGAACGATTGATCAGCAATCTTTCTTTTACGCATTTTTTGCAACTGTTGCCTATAGAGGAAAATATGAAGCGCACTTTTTATGAACTGGAATGCATGAAAGGAAGCTGGACTGTGCGTGAATTAAAAAGGCAAATTAACACCCTGTACTACGAACGAAGCGCCATTAGCAAACAACCCGCTTTGTTATCTCAAATGGTACAGGCTGGTGCAGAAGCACTAAATCCCGAGCATATTGTTAAAGACATTTACACCTTCGAATTTTTGGGTCTTCCCGTACACCTTGCCGTGGAAGAACACAAACTGGAAACCGCCCTCCTCAATCATCTGCAGGAGTTTATTTTAGAACTGGGCCGGGGTTTTTGTTTTGAAGCACGGCAACAAAGAATACTGATAGGCGATGAATATTTTTTTATCGATCTTGTTTTCTACCACCGCATACTCAAATGCCATGTATTGGTAGATTTAAAAGTTGATGAATTTTCGCACGCCGATGCAGGGCAAATAAATACTTACCTCAACTATTATAAAGCACAGGTTATGGCTAAAAACGATAACCCACCTGTAGGCATTTTACTGGTAACTAATAAGAATAATGCGCTGGTGCAATACGCCACAGCCGGTATGGACAAGCAATTATTTGTAAAAAAATACCAACTGCTGCTGCCTGCCAAAGAACAACTCGAAAACTTTATAAAACAGGAACTTAAAAACGCTGCACTATAAACATGACCAACCTTACCTACTTTCAAACCCTTCCATTTATTGATGCCATTAAACAGCTTTTTATAAACCTGCAGGTACCGGTAAGTTTTTTTGACGATAAGCCTGCAAAGCCGCAGGATGTGTTGGGGGAGCATTATAATCTTACTAAAGATGGGATAGGTTTAATGAAAGAAGTGTATGTGTTAGGCCTGGTGGATGATGCAGCTTTCAAAAATGATAAACCCGGCATTAGCAGTGCAGATGATGCAGCCAAACTAAAAAAAGATTACGACGGCTTATTGATATTTGGTGTACCAGTAAGCAATCAAAAAAATGGTTTACCGCCAACCCGCACACAGCTTGCTGATATAACAAGGGCGCTTAACCGGGCATTTCCGCACTTTCCGGTTACCGTTGTTTTTCAATACAACCATTTTATTTCGCTGGCTAATGCAGAAAGGCAACCTTATAAAAGCGAAAGCAAAGAAGGTGAAAAAATCGGTAAGGTTAATTTGTTGAAAGATGTGTTTATACCAAACCCACATCGTGGTCACAGTGATATTCTTGCAGGGCTTTCAATAAACAGAACCGGCACTAAAGCGGTCACAACTTTTAAACAGTTGTACAACCAATGGCAAAAAGTTCTCTCCACACAAACACTTAACAAACGTTTTTACCTGGAGCTGTTTCACTGGTACTTATGGGCAAAGCGGCATATTAAAATACCCGCCCCACCCAAAACAGAAACACAGGATAATGATACACTTACTTCCATTTTTACCATCCGTTTACTTACCAGAATTTTGTTTGTCTGGTTTGTAAAAGAAAAGAAATTAATACCTGGTGATGCTTTTGATAAAGACTATGTTGCTGATATTTTAAAACACTTTGACGGCGACGGATCATTGAGTGCTATGGGTAAGGCTGATGAAGGCAACTATTACAAGGCCATTTTGCAAAATCTGTTTTTTGCCACGCTTAATACACCCATGGATAAAGACCCGGCAACTGAACAAGAGCGCCGGCAGTTTATGGACAATTCTAAAACCCGTGTTACCGATCACTACCTCGACCAAACAAAATACAGGCACCAAAGCCTTTTAAGGAAACCGGATATTTTAATACAGCTTTTTAAAGATGTGCCTTTTCTGAATGGTGGACTGTTTGAATGTCTTGATTATCGTGAGCCGGATGGTTCAGAAAAAAGGTATGATGGTTTTAGCAGTACGAAATCAAAACAGGCCGTGGTGCCAGATGTATTGTTTTTTTCGCCTGAAAGCGAACAAGACCTGAGTGCAGATTTTGATAACGACAGCCGGATGAAACGGGTTCGCATAAAGGGTTTAATAAGAACATTGGACAACTATAAATTTACCATTGCCGAAAACACACCGCTTGAAGAAGAGATAGCGCTTGACCCTGAGCTATTGGGTAAAGTGTTTGAAAACCTGCTGGCTTCTTATAACCCTGAAACCAAAACGACAGCACGAAAACAAACAGGCTCCTTTTATACGCCGCGGGAAATTGTGAGTTACATGGTAGATGAAAGCCTGAAAGCCTACCTGCTGCAAAAGCTTGCTGATAAGCCCGAAGCATATGTGGAAACAGGAAAAGTACAACCTGATATGTTTGGCAACAAGCATCGTAAAGGACAGTTGAAATTAGAAACCCCCGTAATAGCTCACGATGAGAAAAAGCAAAAGGAAAGTGAACAGGATTTAGCACAATTGTTTAATGATGCTCACCCTGAAAATGTTTTTTCGAACGATGATTGCAACTTACTGATTGAGGCGTTAAGCAACTGCCGCATACTCGATCCGGCATGTGGCTCCGGCGCTTTTCCCATGGGCATATTGCACCGTATGGTAAGCCTGCTTGCACGACTCGACCCTTATAATAAAGCCTGGAAGCAAACGCAATTAACCAAAGCCAAAAACGATTTGAAAGCTGCAAAGCAAATGCAGGATGACACCATAAAAGAAGTGGCAGTACAACAGGCGGAGCAAAGAATTGAATACATAGAGGAGAGTTTTGACGTTACCAAACACGAATTTGATTATACAAGAAAATTGTTTCTGATAGAAAATTGCATTTATGGAGTGGACATACAGCAAATAGCAGTGCAGATTGCAAAGCTGCGTTTCTTTATTTCGCTGATGAGTGAGCAAACTGTAGATGACGGCAGACCCAACCGCAACATACTATCGATGCCTAACCTTGAAACAAAGTTTGTAGCCGCCAATACCCTGATAGCACTGGAAAAAAATGTCAGCAGTAAAAGGGGAACTGAAGGCTCA
>JANPPB010000533.1:0-2449 GCA_031428295.1 Segetibacter sp.
CTAAGTCCTGCTCATTGCTTTATTTGATAAATAATAAAAAACCATCCCTGAAGCAAGGATGGTTTTTTTGTGTTGTATAAAAATTTGATGTTAATTAAAGCTATATCTCAAACCCAACTGCCCCTGGAACCGTGAACCAAAACTGGTGTTATATGGGGTTTGACCGATGCTGAAGTTGTAACCTTTTCCGGCAAAAGCTCCTGTTGTTCTATTTACGGTAGTCAACAGGTTATAGGCCTGGTTCGAAACAAAATATTGCCTTCCCCAACCGTTGTTAAGCAGGTTGGTTACGTTAAACACATCGAATGTAAACTGAAGTGTGTGCTTGCTTTTTGCGGTGGTGATAAAAAAGTCTTGTGCAAACCTCATGTCAATCACATGCTCCCACGGAGTTTCGTTTCCGTTTCTTTCAGTATACATGCCTCTTCTTTTGCTAAGCGTTTTATCCTTATTAATAAACTCTTCAAAGGCGGCAGCTTGTTGCGCAGCAGTGTAGCGCACGGTGGTGCTATTGCTTAACAGGTCAACAAATTTAATTTCGCTGGTGTTGCGTGGAATGTAAATCAAATCGTTTCCAAAGCGGCCATCGCTGTTAAGATCGCCATTGGTTACATAGGTAAACTTGGTTCCTGAACGGCCAGTATAGAAGAACGACAAAGATGTTTTCATGAATTTGGTGTAATTGATATTGGTAGTTAATACACCAGTAATGCGGTGTGTTAAAGCATAGTTGGAAACAGCCAATGGCGGATTGTTAGGATTGCCTGCCACTTGTACAAACTCCCAGTTTGAAAGGGCAGTAGAACTGGCACCACTGTTAACCTCGGTTGCATCGTTGTTATTGTATGCAAGCATGGCATACACGTTTTTCCATGTTTTGCTAAACTGTGCAGTAAGGTTATATGAATACCCTTTGTTGGTATTGGTTATTAAAATTGCATTGGTAATGTTGGGATTAATTCTTCGGCCACCTGCATTATTAGAACCCGAGAAAGCAATTCTTTTATCTGCCCCCAGGTTGTAAGCCTGGTCAACAATACTTACAGGTGCTGCAAGATTTACATCCTGGTACAACACGTTGTTAATAGTTTTTGAATAAATGGCTTCGAATGTTGCATTAATACCACCGGGAAGTTTTACATCCGTAGCCAAATTAAAACGTGCTACCTGTGGAAACTTAAAGTTTTTGTCAATCACGTTTACCTCAAAAGTTCTGCCGGCTGTACCTAATGAATTTTGTTTAGCCACATCGGGCTCAAAACCCTTGCCATTGTTTACTTCGTTTTGAGGGGTAGAAGGATTATCACTAACGCTGATAGTGCTTAATAACAAACCGGTGTTAGAAAACTGGTTAGAAATCCAAACAAAAGGTAACCTACCGGTAAAAATGCCTGCACCACCGCGGATGATTACGTTGCGGTTGCCCTCAACATCGTAATTAAAACCAACTCTTGGCGACCATAGTAATTGCTTATTGGGTATGTATGAAGTTGAGAAATTGCCTTTAAATGTTGAGTCAACTGCCTTGTTAAAACCGGGCTCGTCCTGTACAACCGGTACATCGGCCCGCAGTCCAATGCTTATCCTAAATTGATTATTCACCTGTATCTCATCCTGGATGTAAGCGCCTAATTGTGCTGCCTGGAATTTAGCAGCGGGCTTTGGATCGCCGGCTATATTTGAGTAGGTAGCCTGAACCTGGCGTGGATTATTGTTATAAAAATCGTTGATGCTGCTAAATGACCAGCGGCCATTCAGGTTGTTGATAAAGAGGTTGCGGAATTTAAAAAACTCGTTGTGCGTGCCAACTGTAAAGGTGTGTTTGCCTTTAAAAATTTTCAGGTTATCAGTAATCTCAAAAATGTCCTGATCCAGTTCGTTGGCTGTTGAGCTTCTTTCGGAGCCAAATTGTACGATACCCGATCCTTTGGTGATTTCAACAAAAGGAAACAACATGCCATACGTAGTGCGGAAGTCTCTGATTTTATGAAGACCTAAAATCAGGTTATTAGAAAGTTTATTGCTGAACCTGCTTCTTAATTCTGCAACCGTTATATTTTGCTCGTTATTAAAACGGTAAGCATTGTTTCCATAACGAAACGAAGTACCCGAACGCGAAATGTTATCGTCGTAAGCTTTAATGTAGTTATGCCGTAATGTAAGGCGATGCTTAGCGTTGATGTTCCAGTCAATGCGGCCAAATAATTTATCGCTCCTTGTTTCAGCATTAAAAGGATTGAAACCACCTACGTTATAATTGTATTTTTTAAGCACGGTATCGGCAAGTGCTTTTGCTTCATCAACCGTTAACAGCGCATTTGTTTCACCAGCGTTAAAAAGGGTAGGAGCCGTTCTCCTGGCCACTTCGCCGTTCACAAAAAAGAACAGTTTATTTTTTACAATTGCTCCTCCAAAACGGGCGCCGTATTGCTTATCGCTAAATTTGATT
>JANPPB010000534.1:0-1976 GCA_031428295.1 Segetibacter sp.
AAAAGAATTTTCATGACCTATATTTCGATACAATGTACAAATTAGAACATGATATGCTTTCGTTTATCTTAGACCTATGGAACACCTGCAGCACTTGCAAAAAGATAAAAAGCTGGCCAAAATTCTTATAGAGCCACTACCGCCACTACTTCTGCGCAAAAACATTGCCTTGCGATTGATGGCAAGCATTATGAGCCAGCAATTGAGTACAAAAGTTGCGCAGGTAATCTACCGTCGTTTTCTCGAAGTATACAATGGCAAAGAGCCAAAGCCCCAACAGGTATTGGACACTCCTTTCGACACCTTGCGCAGTATAGGACTTTCTAATGCCAAGGTGAGTTATGTAAAAAATGTAGCTGAGTTTTGTTTAGAAAATAAGATTTCCGATAAAAAATTATCGAGCATGAGTAACCAGGAAATAATTGAAAAACTGGTTGCCATAAAAGGCGTTGGTCAATGGACTGTTGAAATGCTATTGATGTTTACGCTGGGCAGGGAAGACGTTTTTGCCGTAGATGATTTGGGCATACAACAAGCCATGGTAAAGCTGTACAACCTGGATACTTCGAACAAAAAATTACTGAAAGAAAAGATGCTGAAGCTTGCAAATAAATGGAGCCCATACCGAACTTATGCATGCCTGCATCTTTGGCAATGGAAAGACATGAAACCAGTTCCTAAAGAATAAGTTTTTGTTACAAAATGTTCCATACCTGCTTGATTATTATCGAAATGAGAAACATTTCATATGGCATAGCTTTAGTATCAACTTATAGATAATAAATTTGTGCTTGTTATTTTCCATCATTCTTCAATTTTAAAATTTTACTTTATGGCATTTACACTTCCTTCGTTGCCCTATCCTCACGAGGCATTAGAGCCACATATCGATACGGCAACCATGCAAATACATCATGGTAAACATCACCAGGCTTATGTTGATAATTTAAACAAGGCAATTGCAGGTACAGAACATGAAAATAAAAGTATAGAAGATTTGGTAGCTGCTGCCGGTTCTATCAGTCCTGCTGTACGTAACAATGGTGGCGGACATTGGAACCACACCTTTTTTTGGGAAAGCCTGGCACCAGGAGCAGGCGCTCAATTATCAGGGGAATTGGCTTCAGCAATTAATGAAACCTTTGGATCGCTTGATGAATTAAAAGAAAAAATGAATACCGCCGGAACCACTCGTTTTGGTAGTGGCTGGGCCTGGTTAATAGCTAAAGATGGTAAGTTGGAAGTTACTTCAACTCCAAACCAGGATAACCCTTTAATGGATGTAGCAGAAACCAAGGGTACCCCTTTGTTTGGTATTGATGTATGGGAGCATGCTTATTACCTGAAATATCAAAACAGAAGGCCGGAATACCTGAAGGCCATTTGGAATGTAGTTAACTGGAATAAAGTTGGAGAGCGCTATAGTGCGGCTAAATAATTTTTACCGTCCACCAATTACTTTATAATTTTCGACCCTGGTAATTCTGCCAGGGTCTTTTATTTAAATTTTATTTATGAAGTTTATCAGTTCCACTAAATACTTTTTTATCCTCCTTCTGGCATCCTGCTCCTCGAACGAAGTTCAAAAAAAAATACTGGTAATGGGGAGGGGTGATATTGTAGTAACCGAGAAGAAAGTGAAGATGACAAAGGGCTCGGGTTATGCTGAGAAAGAAATAGACATAAGAGATAAAGAAGCAACAACCCTGAGTGTAGAAACCGAAAAGGGCAAACAAGACATAGCTGTTCCGGCAGAAGGTGGTTATTACATCTTAAACCTTAAACCCGATAGTATTGCGGGTAGTGTTCAGTTAATGGGGAAGGATATTACAAATACCAAGGTGATGACACAGGAAGAATTAAGGATCAAGATTGATAGCCTAATTAATTTGGCTGCTGGCAAAAACGTAAACTTTAAAACCAATTTTATTGTACTCCCCAATCAATTATTAAAAATTAGCCCCAATAAAAACGCC
>JANPPB010000535.1:0-3668 GCA_031428295.1 Segetibacter sp.
CGGAAGGGGCTTCGAGCCCCAACCGATTGAACCAAACAAAGCCTCGGAATCCAGATGTATTGTCCGCAGATGTTCCGGGAAGTTGAGTAAAAACGGTCAACGTTATTTAGGCATCGACAACTCACAACTCACTACTCACTACTCACAACTCACTACTCACACTACGCTAAAACGGATAACCAAGTGCCACATTAAAAACAAGGTTGTCCCTTACCCAGGGTAGATTAATTTGGTTGGTAACCCAGCGTTGTCCTTCTGGTAAATAAGGTATTCTTAAGGGGATGGCAACATCCAAACGCAACAACAAAATCGTTACGTCAATTCTAAATCCAACACCCGCACCTACTGCTATTTCTTTCAAAAAGTTTTTACTAAACTTACCCCCCGGCTGATTAGGATCGTTGTTGTACAACCAAATATTACCGGCGTCTGCAAATACAGCCGTACTGAAAATGTTATTAAGCGGAATCCGCAATTCAGAATTCAATTCAAGTTTTATGTCACCGGTCATATCGGCAAACAGTTGATTGTTGCTGGTGCGCTGTCCTCCATTATACTTGCCTGGTCCTATTGAACGGCTTCTAAAGGCACGAAGGCTATTATTTCCGCCTATAAAAAATTGTTTGCCATAAGGTATAATGCTTGAGTTACCGTACGGGTAACCCACACCAACAATAATGCGGTTGGCCAGTTGCTTGCGAAGCCCTAATTTTTTATAGTACCGAAAATCCGCCTCAGTTTTTATGTATTGAGAAAAGGGTACACCAAAAATTCTGGCTGTATCTCCTTTACGAACATTGCCCTTCGATATTAATCCGGCCATATTACCCGACATATCCAGCAGGCCATTGAAATAAAATCCAGTGGCATATTTCTCTTTCTCTACAAGTTGATTGTAGTTGTAGTTATAGTTGGAGCCAAGAATAAATTGTTCTTCAACGGCCCTTCTAAGCAAGGGCTTTAGTTCAATTGATTTTTGATATTGCGGGGTTACGTTTAATGGTCTTACATAGTTGATGGAGATCAAATTCAATTCGTGCTCATTGCGAATGTTTTCTTTCCAAACATATCCGGCCTCTGCCCTAAACGAATTTAGTGTAAACAACTTCTGGCGGTTCATTACATCATACCCCAACTTAACACTGGTGCGGGGTACATACGATCCATCGGTATTCAACCTGAATATGGGCACTAAAAAACGTGGCGTGGTCAGGTTGGCCTCTGCACCATACCTAAGCGTATTGTACCCGCTAAACTGACCACTGTATTGTATTTCTGTACCGAAATATGTACTTACAGTTAACAACTCTGCACCGCCAAAAATATTGCGGTTCCGCCACTTTAATGTAAGCTCCGATCCGGTAACGTTATTTGATTTTGTTAAGCCGCCTATCTCTGCACTGATTGATTTTTTAGGTAAAGGCGTCAGGTAATAATAAGCATTCAGCTTAAAGCTATCCTGTAAAACTTCAAACCTGTTTTTTACAAATTTGAAAGTACCCAGGTTAATTAAACGCGATAAAGTAACATTATGATCGGTCCTGTTGTACAAATCTTCAGGCGAAAACATCATCACCCTGTCGAACACCTGTGGTTTGAATGTTTTTTTTCGATCGATCACATTATACCCTCTAAACGAAACCGTATCTCCATATAAAGTATCGGCTTGTGCTGTGGTAAGATTGTAGTTGCCATAGATGAATACATCGTTTATTGTATACTTCATTTTGGCTGCAATAGGCACATCGGGCTTAAACCTAACGTACAAATTAACCAGGTTGCTGCCAATGGTGCTATCAACAAAAATGATCAATTGCTCCGGGTTAAAATAGTAGTAACCTTTTTCTTTCAAATCTGCATCTATCCGCAATCTTTCGCCTTTAATTACATCCAGGTTAAACTGGTTACCTTTTTTAAGCAGAGACTTTGAAGCAGCGGCATTAATAGATTTGTTGATGGCACCACTATCGGGTGGAAACACTACATTGTTAATATGATATTGAGGCCCCGTATTTACCGTGTAGGTAGCATGAGCTCGTTTGTTTTTGATGGATGTATCGCCGGCTACTCTGGCATGGAAAAAACCTTTATTCTCAAGTGTATTGGTTAGTATAGCCACATTATTGTCCAGGCTTAACTGGCTTAACAAAACCGGGGGCTGCCCATTTTTTTTCAGGAATTTATTAATGCCTTTATTGCCTTTGCCTGCCAGATTATAGATATTCAGTTTAAGAGGTATACCAAACAATTTTGAGTTGGGCCTGGGCCTTGTTAAGCCCTGCAACGTGCTTTTAATAACTTTGTTCTCTTTGGATTCGGCTTCGGAACTTTCCATTTTTATGGTAGCACCTGTGTACAAAGCATCCCCATCGGGAACGTTCTTAGTAACATTACAGCCCGGGCCAATGCTTAATGCAAGCAGCCCCGCCAAACTGTAAGTCAATATATTTTTGTAAGAATTTTTAAACATCAGTAGGTTCATTAATCACAACGGGAATATTTCTTCTGTTATCAGCTGATTCCTTAACAGCCTCCACCGGAACCGCATGGGGTTCACTTGGGATTGTCTTATCAGGAAAAAATGTTGTATTGGTTTTTTTCAAAGAATCTTCAATCGCTTTATTGGCTCTTTTCAACGCCCGTCTTTCCTTGCCATAGTGAAGAATTTCTTTAAACTTATCATAGTCTACACTTATAATAAAACGAAGCCCCGTTTCCATAACAACACCCTCTACAATTGCTTCGTAATTGTTTTTTCTGTAACCTCTCAACATATACCTGCCATCTTTTGTAAGCAGGTAGTCCACAGAAACATTTCCTATAACGCCACTGGTTGATTGGTTGGATTGCTTCGGTCCTTCCAGCTCAAAATTGCTGCCCACGCTAACACGCAACCGGTCGTTCAAAAGGCGTTTTGAAAGGTTTACATTAAAGTCGGTACGGTTGGCTAACTGACCTGTGGTATAGTCTTCGGTAGAGTTAATATCGAAGTTGATCTCAACACCTGCTACAAGGTCTGTTGCCAGTTTATTCAATTGCTCCGTAAGCAAACGGCTAACACTCTGGCGTGCATATACACCTGCATTAAATCCTCCACCGCCACTGCTTTCAAAAGGATTTTCGCCTACGAACCTGTTCAAAAGCAACAAGGCAAATACCTGCTTGTTTAATTCTGATGGTTGAGACTTGAGTTGCGTTAAACGGGTTTCAACTGTACTGATTACTTCGTTGGAAACTCTTAGATTTCTTTCTTTTGGTAGGGTTATGTCAAAGGTCAACACAGGCTGCATCAGCTCGCCGGTTACATTCAACAGTACTTCAAAAGGAAGTTTCTGCAAGTAAATGTTTTTGTTTCCGGTCCCTATTTGATCGCTAACTAAATCCAGTGGCGATGTATTGGCTATATACACAGCAGTTACATTTAAATTGCCTGTTGTTGGCTCGCCGGTCCAAGTTATTTTTCCACCTTTTTGTATCGCAAATTTTCTTTTCAAAAAGTTAAAGGATAGTTCATAACCACCCTGCTCAATTTCGTAGGTTCCGGTTAAAGTTATTTTTCCGCTTGGGTCAATTCCACCGGTTAAGATGCCTTCTCCCTTCATATTCAAGAAGTCTCCATTGGCTTCGTCTATAACCAAATTAAAGATGGCTTCTTTTGATATTTCGAT
>JANPPB010000536.1:0-5375 GCA_031428295.1 Segetibacter sp.
CCTGCTGACAAAAGAATAGTCTTTATAAAGTCGTGGAATGAGTGGGCTGAAGGTAATTATATTGAGCCTGATAGAAAGTATGGAAGAAAATACTTAGAAGTGATAAAAGAGCTGATTGATAGCAACAACTCTCAATGCCTCGAACAATGAAAGTAAATGTTTTAAGCGACAAGATTGGTTGGTTTGGCAAATACTCAGGCTATGAGTGCTTGCCCAATTATTATCCTAAATGTATAGATGCAACTGTAAATACTGCCACGTACAATTTATATAATAAAGTTCTGGGTAAGTTTTTTAAAGTTCAGAGTAAAATTAACAGCAGGTCGGAGGATATTTTTAATGAAATTAAATTTTCAAGGAAGTTATCATCAAATGATGCCTCTCACATCTTATATCTCGAATCTCACCTCCATCTTCTTAAAAGTGTTGCACCTCGTAATAGGATTTTTGGAACCATACATCTTCCGGTTTCAAGATGGAATAAAAACAGGTTAATGATGCTTGAGCACATTGAAAATGTGATTTTGCTTTACGATGAAGAAGTAGAGATTTTTAAGCAATATGTGCCTTCTGAGAAGGTACACGTAATCAAACATGGAGTTGATACTGATTTTTTTAAGCCCGGTCTGCCAGAAAATATAGTAAAGAATAAAATACTTTTTGTTGGTCATTTTTTAAGAAATTTTGAAATGACACTTAAGGTTTTTACCACTATAAGAAAGGAAATTTCAAACAACTTCGAATTTCACTTTATAATTCCATCAGCTTTTAGAAATACTCCCGTCATTCAAAAAATACAGCAACTGGATAAGGTCTATTTTCACGAAAAGCTATCTGATAAAGAACTGCTGCAACAATATCAAACAAGCAATTTATTAGTAATGCCAATGGAGGATAGCGGCGCAAATACAGCAATTATCCAGGCACTTTCTGTAGGTCTTCCTGTTATAACTACAGATGTTGGAGGTATTAGATCATATGGAGGAGGCACCGTTTTCCCAATCGTTCAAAACAATGATACTTTAGGAATGTGCGAACTCATTTTTAAATTTTTTGATAATCAAAATTTCAGGAATGATGTATCAGCCGATCAACAAGAATTTTCAAAAAGATTTCTTGACTGGCATCTGGTAGCTAAACAACATATTGAGTTATACAAACAGAAAACCTTACAATATTCTTAATAAGATTTCTCCCTTTATTGGATGCTTGAAGGTTACTATTTATAACACAGGCCCCAACACCATTCTACTAGCATGATTTCAAGCATTTGTACTCTTTTCGAAGGTCATTATCATTTTGGAGTGGCAGGCTTGGCTAATTCTCTTTACTATCAAGGGTATAAAGGTTCTTTATACGCCGGATATAGAGGAAATCTACCTGGTTGGTGTAATAGCGCTATAGTTAATCATGATTTAAACTGGGATGGTGCGAGAACTCTTACAGTATCCCCGGATTTTTGCATTCACTTTTTGCCATTAGTTACAGATTATCATTTCACGAATTATAAGCCCGATTTCATGCTGGATCTTTTAAATGGGCCGGCTAGTTTTGTGGAATCATTATTTTATTTCGATCCGGATATTGTGGTTACCGCATATTGGAAGGCCTTTGAAGATTGGGTTAATTGTGGTATAGCATTATGCGAAGATGTAAATTCTCCGCTTGCGGAAAACCATCCAAGACGCGCTGCCTGGAGGACCTATTTTGATACGAAAGGATATACATTAAAATTTAAGGATAGCATATATTCTAATGGTGGATTTATTGGAGTAAGTGTTAGAGATAAAAGTTTTCTGGAACTGTGGAAAAATATTCAAATTGATATGGCTCCACGTGTTGGCGGACTTAACAGGTCTGCCCTTAGTGGCAAGAAAATTCCAAAAGAAGAACGCGGCCCGTTTTCTCCGTTTTCTAAGACAGACCAGGATGCACTGAATGCAGCAGTTGAAGCCTGGGATGGTAAAGTAAGTTTACTCGGTAAAGAAGCTATGGCTTTTTCTGCTGGTTTATCGTTAATGCCCCATGCATTAGGCCATCCCAAACCATGGCAATGGAAACCCTTATCACAGGCTTTAAACGGGACGCCTCCACGCCTGGTCGACAGAGAATATTGGAAAGCTGTAAACGGTCCAATCATTACTCATTCAGCCGGGTTAGTTAAACGCCGCAGGATGTTTATAAACTTTGCAGCATTCATTGGCCGGTTTTATAGACGCGGTGGAAATTCGGTATATTAATGATCTAAACTAAGTACTACTCGACATAAATGAATATTTTGTTTTTGTGTGGCTCAATAGAGCCTGGTTGTGACGGAGTAGGAGATTATACCAGGCGATTAGCAGAAGAATTAGTCCTCCTTAACCACAAAGTGTCTGTCATTGCTTTAGATGACAAATATGTATCCAACGTAAAGCAGCAAGCTAATTTCAATCGTGGTGGAATAAGTACTTATAGAATTCCAACAAGTTTTACCGATCAGCAAAGATGCAATCAAGCCAGGGATTGGATTGATCAAATTAATCCCGACATGGTAAGCCTGCAATTTGTGATCTACTCTTTTCATAAAAAAGGTTTACCATTCGGCCTAAAAAATACTATCTGTAAAATATGCGAGGGGAGGTCTCTTCATATCATGTTTCATGAAACATGGTTGGGTGTAACGAAATCGGCTTCCCTTAAACATAAGATTTATGGCTTTTTTCAAAAGCAAATAATCTCGTCCTTAGTAAAAAGTTTAAAACCTCGTTTGATTACAACAACTAATGTTTTGTATAAAACTTTATTGAACCAATTAAGTGTTACTGCTCAAATAATTCCTTTATTTAGCAACATACCTATTGCTGATAAAGATGAAGTATTTATCAGCAATATTTATTCGCAATTAAAACTTGACTCAATCAAGACTTATTATATAGCAGGCATTTTTGGTAATATTTATCATGATAGTAACCTCAGGGAAGCTATAATTGATTTGGAAGAATCGGCTAGAGCAAAAAATAAAAAGCTGCTTGTGTTAGGTTTTGGAAAAATTAGTGGCAAAGCATCTTCAATATTTCAACAGTTGGAATTTGAATTTTCAAATAGAATGATCATAAAGCATTTAGGTGAGTTTGACACAGAGCGATTGAGCAATATAATTCAGATTTTGGATGTGGCCATTTCACCTACTCCCGCCAAACACATTGGTAAAAGTGGCGTTTATGCCGCTCTAAGACTGCATGATAAAAAGGTAATTATTCCTAATACTCAATTGTTTCCCGAATATGAAGTGGAGATAATTGATTTTAATAATCAACTGGAAATAAAATCGCCTGAATCTTTTAATGTTTCCAATGTTGCCAAAGATTTTTCCCGGCTCATTTGTCAATCATTGCCAAGCTTAACTTCTCACCAGCAACTAAGCACACCCTTATAAGAAATTTAAGCTTATAGGATTTTATAAATTCGGTATAATGAAAGTATCAGTTTGCATCCCAACTTTTAACCAGTCAACTTACATTGAGCAAACTATTAAAAGTTGTACGCAACAAACGCTAAAGCCTTTCGAAATAATAGTGTCAAACGATTGCAGTACGGATGATACTGCGGAAGTTTTGGAAAGATTATGCCAGGAAATAAGTATACTAAGGGTCATCAATCAACCAAAAAACATTGGGATGGTTCCTAATACAGATGCGGTATTAAGGGCAGCTACCGGCGATTATATTGTTAAGCTTGACTCCGATGACTACCTCGCTCCAACTTATATTGAAAAGCTTGCCGGCTTGTTAGATAAACATTCTGCTGCAGGATATGCTCATGCTGCGGTCCAGGAAATAGATGGAAATGGAGTATTTAAGAAACAGAGAATACTTGCACGTAAAACTGGTTTTTACGATGCTGACAAAGCATTAAGGAATTCGATTTTTGGTTACCAGGTTGCTGCAAATATTATAATGTTTAGAAGGAACGCTTTGGAAAAAGTTGGGTTTATTACTGCCAAAACCAATTTTGCAGAAGATTTTTATTTGTCTGCCCAATTAGCCGCTGCAAACTTTGGTAATGTTCACTTTAGTGAAATTCTTTCTTATTACAGAGTTTGGGAGGATGACGGCAAAGTTCGCCAGCGTAGAAAACTTGCTGAAATTATTGCTTTAAGAAAAGTTTTTGAAGAAGTTATTGAACCAGCCTTTAAAGAGCGAAAGTGGGAGATGGCAAAGTTATATGACAGCAAATCAAAATTTGCCTGTAATCAGGCAGATTGCCTGGGTTGGAAATTATATACCCGCTCCGAAAAAGAGGAATTAGCAGAAGAGTTGTCCAAATTATCATCTGCACCCAGGGTTAAGTTATATATGAGAATCTACTTAAATCAATTTGGTGGAATTTTAAAGGCAGGCAGAAAAATGGTAGCTGCCCCTAAAGGAATGCTTAAAATGGCTTACTTTTTTTATACATCCCGCTTCAGAGGTCTAAAAAGTTAAATTCATCTTGTCAATAATTATCTCACATCCTACAGGAAATAAAAATGTAAGAGCTGTAATTGAAGGATTAGACAGCGAAGGTTTACTTGAAGAATTTCACACAACATTGCTTGCTGATGCCAAGGCTGCCTGGATAAAATTATTACCAGCTTCTTTTCGTAACGAATGGCTGCGCAAAACTTACCCGGTTAGTACCCATAAAATAGTTTCTCATCCAATATTAGAAATAGCCCGCATGCTATTTTCTAAGTTTAATATTAAAGGACCTGTGCGACCCGAGTTTGGGTGGGCAAGTGTAGATGCGGTGTACCACAATTTGGATAAAAAAGTTGCAAGACGACTTTCAGTACTCAAGGAAAAAAAAGATATTACTGCAGTCTATGCTTATGAAGATGGAGCTTTAGAAACTTTTAAAACAGCAAAGAAATTAGGCATTAAATGCATTTATGACCTGCCTATAGCATATTGGGAAACTAGCCTTAAACTATTACGCGAAGAAGCTGATCGGTTACCCCAATGGGCTGCAACTTTAGGTGGTGGTACAAAAGCTTCTCAGGCAAAACTTGAACGTAAAACAAATGAATTAGAACTTGCTGATACTATTGTTTGTCCTGGAACCTTCGTAAGAAATTCTATTCCTTTATGGGCGCAAAGCAAGCAAATAATCATGTCGCCTTTTGGTTCGCCTGAGGGTTCATACAATCCTACTTATGAGGCGGGAAGAAAAAACAAGCCTTTACGTGTTTTGTTTGCAGGTTCAATGAGTCAACGAAAGGGACTTGGAGATTTGTTTGCCGCTTTTCGATTGTTAAATACTAATAGAGTTGAGTTGATTGTAATGGGCTCCCTCCAGGCATCAATGAATTTTTACAAAAATGAGTTTAATTATTTTACGTATGAAGCAGGGCG
>JANPPB010000537.1:0-4667 GCA_031428295.1 Segetibacter sp.
GGCACCGGGTGTGCAGGTTCCAGATTTTTAAACGGAACTCTTGACATTCATATAGAACTGGAAGAAAAGCTTGCCAGGTATGTAAATAAGGAAGCTGCTGTATTATTCAGTACCGGTTTTCAGGTTAACCTCGGTGTTTTATCTAGTATAACCGGCAGAACAGATTACCTGATTTTAGATGAATATGATCATGCTTCTTTGATAGATGGTTCCCGTTTATCGTTCTCAAGAACGATAAAATATGCCCATAATAATATGGAGGACCTTGAGCAGAAGTTGTACAATTTACCGGCTGAGGCCATGAAATTGATTGCCGTTGATGGAATTTTTAGCATGGAAGGTGATATTGTAAAACTGCCTGAAATTGTTGAGCTGGCTGATAAGTACGGAGCTAATATTATGGTTGATGATGCCCACAGTTTGGGTGTTATTGGCGATCTGGGTGCAGGTACAGCCTCGCATTTTGGTTTGGATGACAAGGTTGATCTCATCATGGGCACTTTCAGCAAATCGCTTGCTTCACTTGGCGGATTTATTGCCGGGGACGCTCCAACTGTTGATTACTTAAAACACAAGGCCCGTTCTTTAATTTTCAGTGCCAGTATGCCACCTTCGGCTGTTGCAAGTGTTATTGCAGCATTAGAAATAATTCAATCGGAGCCCGAAAGAATTGAGCAGTTATGGGCAAACACCCGTTATGCCATGCAATTGCTTCACGAGGAAGGTTTTGATACAGGAGTAACCGAAAGTCCTATTATTCCGGTTTACATTAGAGATAATTACAAAACTTTCTATATAACCAAAATGCTTCAGGAAGACGGCATTTTCGTTAACCCGGTTGTTTCTCCGGCAGTTCCATCTGATTCTTCATTAATAAGGTTCTCTCTCATGGCTACGCATACCTTCAGCCAAATTGAAGAAGCAGTAGAAAAATTATCAAAAGCTGCAATTAGCCTCGAAATTCCTACTATGAAGCAAAAGTACCAGATATGACCTTGATCGAAACGGTCGAAAACAAAAAACAACTGAAGGCTTTTATTGATTTTCCTCACGATTTATATAAGGATGATCCCAATTATGTACCTGAATTATTTATAGCTCAACGCGATATATTAACGCCGGGTAAGCATCCCTTTCACGAGCATTCCAGCATGCAATTGTTTCTTGCCAAAAAGGGAGAAAAGATTACAGGACGCATTGCCGCTATTCTCAATAACAATCACAACAAGTTCAACAATACCAATGTTGGCTTTTTTGGCTTTTTTGATTCAATAAACGACCAGGAAACCGCTAATTGCTTATTTGATACCGCAATCAAGTGGTTGAAGAATAAAAAAGTTACCGGTGTTATAGGGCCCGTTAATCCTTCAACCAATGAGCCAATTGGTATTTTGATTGAAGGTTTTAATAAGCCCGCTGTAGCTATGATGACATATAACCAGCCGTACTATGTAACCCTTGTTGAAAACTATGGTTTTACCAAACAGGTAGACCTTTTGGCCTACGACCTGGACATCACAACCATAAACGATCGTACATTAAGGTTACAGGAGGCTCTGCTTAGCAGGCTTGCTCAAAAAAACATTGTAATCAGGTCCATCAACCTAAAAAATTTTAAAGCTGATGTTGCCAGGGTTAGAGAAACGTACAATGCCGCCTGGGATAAGAACCTGGGCTTTGTACCGATGACCGAAAATGAATTTAATTACCTTGCAAAAGATTTAAAAATGGTTTTGGATGCGGATTTTTGTTTGGTAGCAGAGCATGACGGTAAAATGATTGGCTTTGCATTAGCAATCCCTGATTTAAATCGCGTTTTGATTAAAATAAAAAGAGGCAGACTTTTTCCGACAGGTATTTTAAAACTATTGTTTGGTGTTAAAAAGGTAAAGTATTTGAGAGTGATTGCTCTGGGAGTTACAGAGGGTTATCGAAAAATGGGTATTGAAGCCTGCTTTTATGCCCAAATTATTAAGAATGGTCTTAAGAAAGGTGTTACAGGTGGAGAAGCTTCGTGGATTTTGGAGGATAATGAAATGATGAATAAGGCTATGCAAAACATTAACGGCAAGGTGTATAAAAAGTATAGGTTGTACGAAATGGGCATATAATGCAAAGAGTACTGATAACCGGGGCAAATGGTTTTGTGGGTTCTCATGTTGTAGAAAAGTGCAACGAGATAGGTTTGGAGGTGTGGGCAGCTATAAGAAAGTATAGTAACCTTGATTATTTAAAAGCTTCAAAAGTAAATTTTACTTCCCCCGATTTTACCAACATCGAATTACTTAAACAAGAGATTGAAGAAAAGCAATACGATTTTATCATTCATATTGCGGGTATTACTAAGGCCCGCTTTGTTAAGGAATATGAACAGGTAAATGCCCTCTACACCGCTAACCTGGGAAAGGCCATTAAGGAATGTAAGCACAAGGTGCAAAAAGTAGTTTTTATGAGTAGTCTTGGGGCTATTGGTCCACTACGGTACAACGATGGCCTGATAACCGATAACACCCCACCTTTACCGGTTACAGCTTATGGCAGAAGCAAACTTATGGCTGAAGAAATGCTTGCTGCTTTACATTTGCCACTGGTCGTTTTAAGGCCAACGGCAGTCTATGGTCCACGCGAAAAAGATATTTTCATTCTTTTAAAAACTATAACCAAAGGATTTGAGCCTTACCTGGGAAAAGCAAGCCAACACTTAAGTTTTATATATGTAAAAGACCTTGCCCAATTAACTGTAAGTGCATTATTTACACCCATAATCGGATCTTATAATGTTACCGACGGAAATTGTTATGACAGGTATGAGTTTGCACAAATTGTGAAAAAGTTCCTATCGAATAAAACTTTTAAAATCCACATTCCATTAAGTATTGTAAACTTGTTGGCGATTTTGTCAGAGAAGGGTTCGGGATTACTTAATAAAACCTCAGTTTTAAATAAAGAAAAACTAAACGAATTAACAGCGGCCAATTGGTGTTGCGATATCAGCAGGTTGAGGAGTGAATTAAGATTTTCGCCTCAATACAATCTGCAACAGGGATTGGAAGAATCGATTAACTGGTATAAAGCAAATCAATGGCTGTAATTATTTTTTCACTAATAACGAATTAAATATGAAAGAAGAAATTCTACCGGCAGAAGGTAAACTGGGCATTTTAATGCCGGGTTTAGGTGCAGTGGCTACAACCTTTATCGCAGGTGTTGAAGCAATTAAAAAAGAACTGGCTAGTCCTATAGGATCATTAACCCAAATGGGTAGTTTAAGGCTCGGTAAGCGAACCGAAAACAGGTACCCGAAAATTAAAGATTTTGTTCCCCTGGCATCTTTGAATGACATTGTTTTTGGTGGATGGGATTTGTACAAAGACAATGTATATGAAGCAGCCATGCATGCAAAAGTTTTGGATGCGCACCTTCTGCTTTCAATAAAAGAGGAATTGTCGGCCATTAAGCCAATGACGGCTGTTTTTGATAAATCGTATGTGTACAATCTGGATGGCGAGCATGTAAAAACTGGAGCTACCAAGTACGATCTTGCTTTGCAGGTAATGGAAGACATCAAAAATTTTCAGGAAGCAAATAATTGTAGCCGCGTAGTAATGGTTTGGTGCGGATCTACTGAAAAATACATTGTTGAAGCTCCCGTTCATGCTACTATTGAAAGCTTTGAAGAAGGTTTAAGAAACAACGATCCCCTGATAGCACCCAGCATGATTTATGCTTATGCAGCCATCCATTTGGGTGTGCCTTTTGCTAACGGAGCACCTAACTTAACGTGCGACATTCCTGCTTTGGTAGACCTTGCTAAGGAAACAAAAACACCTATCGGTGGAAAGGATTTTAAAACAGGACAAACTCTTATGAAAACCATTCTTGCACCAGGCTTACAAGCAAGAGCATTGGGTATTCATGGTTGGTTTTCCACAAACATTTTAGGTAACAGAGATGGTTACGTATTAGATCATCCGGATAATTTTAAAACCAAAGAAGTATCGAAGCTGGGCGTTTTGGAAGATATTTTACAACCCGAATTAAATCAGGAATTATATGGTGACCTCTATCATAAAGTAAGGATCAACTATTACCCCCCGCATGGCGACAATAAAGAGAGCTGGGACAACATAGATATTTTTGGTTGGTTAGGTTATAAAATGCAAATCAAGATTAATTTCCTGTGCAAAGATTCCATATTGGCAGCGCCGATTGTTCTGGATCTGGCCTTATTTCTTGACCTTGCTAAGCGGGCCCAAATGTCCGGCATACAGGAGTGGTTGTCTTTCTATTTTAAATCGCCACAAACTGCACCGGAACTTGATGCCATGCACGACATCTTTAAGCAATTAATGAAACTGCAAAACACCTTGCGTCATATAATGGGTGAGGATCTGATCACACATCTTGGATTGGATTATTACCAGGAGTTGGTGGAAGCATTATGATAAAATTTCACAAACTGGTTGCATCTGCCGGTGGCATTGGATATATAGGTAAAGGCGGCGGCACTGTTGCAGCAACAGTTTGTTGTATAATTTGGTTTATGATACCTGCCGGCCAGCATTCGGGTTACCGGCAGGTTTTTTTTACAATACTTGTTTGCATAATAGGCACCTGGTCATCACATAAAGTTGATGCCATTTGGGGCAAAGACAGCAGCAAAGTTG
>JANPPB010000538.1:0-2163 GCA_031428295.1 Segetibacter sp.
AAACGTCATGCGTCACGGAGACAAAATAAACAACCTCGGCCGTACAGCAAGCCACCGCAGAGCTTTGCTTGCTAACCTTGGTGCACAACTGATACAGCACAAGCGTATCACTACTACTTTGGCTAAAGCAAAAGCTTTAAGAACTTATATTGAGCCATTGATTACGAAGTCGAAAGAGAATACCACCCATCAGCGTCGTATAGTGTTTAGTTACATGCAGGATAAAGAAGCCATCAAAGAATTATTCGATGTAATTCGTTTGAAGATTGAAGGTCGTCCCGGTGGTTACACACGTATTATTAAGTTGGGAGCCCGTACCGGTGACAATGCTGAATTAGCAATGATTGAACTGGTAGACTACAACGATATTTACGGCAAAGGAGTAGAAGAGCAAAAAGATACGGCTGCTAAAAGAACCCGTCGTGCCGGTAAAACTAAAAAAGCTACTACTGATACTACTGCTGCTAATGCTACCGCACCGGTTGAAGAAACGACTGCGGAGGCTATTGCACCAGATGAAGAAACGACTGCGGAGGCTATCGCACCAGATGAAGTTATTTCACCTGTTGCAGAAGCTGAAACACCAGCAACTGAAGCACCAGAAATTAAAGAAGAGAAAACTCCTGATTAATGAGAATTTTATAAAACATAGAAAAGGCAAGATCGTGACTGATCTTGCTTTTTTTTGTGCGTAAGTTTTTGATATTGTCATTGGCAGGAAAGATATTTTTGCGGCAGAAAATTGAAGGATTAATTGTGACTAAGAAACAGCTTTTAAATTTGAAGCTTTTTTATCAGTCGAAACTTTAGCTCATCATTCTAATAAACATCAATCAATAAAAACAATTTTATTAATGAATAACCAGCCCACAGCAGTTTTATTACTAGAAGACGGAACCGTTTATCATGGAAAAGCATTTGGTAAAACAGGTACCACTACCGGAGAAATTTGTTTTAACACAGGTATGACAGGGTACCAGGAGGTTTTTACCGACCCCAGTTATTATGGGCAAATTATTATCATGAATAATGTGCACATTGGTAATTATGGTGTTAAGGACTCAGATGTTGAAAGCGAAACCGTTAAAATTCGCGGACTGATAGGTAGAAACCTGGAAGAACTGTACAGCCGTAAACAAGCTGTAGGATCTTTAGATGATTATTTAAAAGTGAATGATATTGTTTCCATTGAAGATATTGATACCCGGGCCCTGGTTGTTCATGTACGCAGTTGCGGTGCTATGAACTGTATTATTTCTTCGGAGATTTTGGATGTCGACGTGCTTAAAAGTATGTTGGCTGAAGTGCCTTGTATGGCCGGACTGGAGCTTGCTTCTAAAGTTAGTACCCGTACTGTATATGAACAGGGTGATACTACTTCTCCCTTAAAAATTGCCGTAATTGATTATGGGGTGAAGCAAAATATTTTGACGTGTATGACCAGCAGGGGAGCTCATGTAAAAGTATTCCCATCATCAGCCACATTAACCGATATAAAAGCTTTTAACCCAAACGGTTACTTTCTTTCGAACGGACCAGGTGACCCTGCCACCATGGGTTATGCCGTAGAAACATTGAAAGAGATTTTGAAAGAGGATAAGCCGGTGTTTGGAATTTGCCTGGGGCACCAGTTGCTGGCAATGGCAAATGACATTCCAACATTTAAAATGCATCACGGCCATCGCGGATTAAACCATCCTGTAAAAAACCTGCTTACAGGTAAATGTGAGATCACCACTCAAAACCATGGATTTGCAATTGACCCCGAGTCGGTAAGAAACAACCCCAACATTGAGATCACCCATCTTAATTTGAACGATGATAGCATTGAGGGCATAAAGATTAAAGGAAGGTCTGCATTTAGCGTACAATACCATCCGGAAAGTTCCCCCGGTCCGCACGACAGCCGTTATTTGTTTGATGAATTTATAGAGAACATAAAAGTGGATGCAGGACTGTAGTTGCTTTTTTAAAAGAATTTTACAGCCGTATGCAAAACATACGGCTGTTTCATTTCAGTTCAATTTATAATTCCTGTACATTAGACATCATTAGCAAATACTATTATGAAGATTGCCCTTATCAACGGTCCCAACCTCAATCTGCTGGGTACCCGTGAACCCGACCAATACGGAACTCAAACTTTTGAAACCTATTTTGAAA
>JANPPB010000539.1:0-3167 GCA_031428295.1 Segetibacter sp.
CCGCGATAAATCAGGTTCATAAAATAGAGCCACTTATTATCGGTATAGGCCGCAATGTTTTTTATGGTGCAGTTCGATTGTACAAAATCATCATAAAAATTGTCGTCAGCAGATTTACGGGTAAAAAAAATAATGCAACGATTATTGCCGGTAGCCTGCGTTATTAAGGCATGTACTTTTTCAGCACCACCGGTATGGTAAAATGGGAAAAAATAAAAAGTCTCATACGCTTTATCCAATGGTTTTAAGTATGCCAGCAACCTGCCTATAGCAATAAATGGAAGAAGCAATACATCTTCGATCTTTCTTTTTAAAATATAAGAACGATACTTCAAGAAGTGAGGTTGTTTTTAAGTTGTTTGCCCAGACCCATAATACCATCGTACAAGGTGGTTTGTAAAACCCGGCTTTCAAAAATACCCCATTTGCCTTGTTGTACCCGCTTTGCAAGAAACCTGCGCTTACATTGGTATTGTTTAAAAAAAGGGTTTAGCTTTTTTAGATGGGTACCTGTTATAGAGGCTTCGTGATTTCGATATAGTAACAAAGGCTGTGGAAGTTTTTCTATAACCAAACCATCCGCCAACATACGTAACCACAGATCGTAATCTTCGCAATGCACCTGCATGGCATCGTACAGGTATGCCAGCGCAATTTCTTTCCTTATCATGATTGTGGGATGTGCTATACAATTCTGCCATGGCAACATCTTTTTTATTTCTCTGTACGAGCAAGTTGCTTTGTCCTCCTTCCATTCGCCTTGGGCTTTTCCTGTACTATCAATAAACCCGATGGTACAACTAACTGCTGCCGTATGGGGATGTTCATCCAGCCATAGTTTTTGTAATTGAAGCCGGTTGGGCAAGGCAATATCGTCTGCATCCATCCGTGCTATATAATTACCCTTAGCCACTTTAATACCCCTGTTTAAAGTAAAAACAAGGCCTTTGTTGCCTTCGTTTTTTAAAAAGGTTATGCGTGGGTCGTGGTACGATTGAATGATCTTTTCTGTATCATCGGTTGAACCATCGTTGATGATCAGCAACTCAAAATCGGTGAAGGTTTGGCTTAGTAAACTGTCGATGGTTAATGCAATGTATTGGCTGCAATTGTAAGCGGGTAACAAAATACTGATGGCCGGTGCAGACATGTTGACAAAGTTGGGCTGCAAAGTTGATACTGCAAAATCATCTAACCTAAAGCAGTTTTAATTTAAAGTTTGTGAATGCGTTATAGGTGTTGTGTAATAATGCCAGTCAAAGGTTGAATAATAATTACCGATTATACTTATAATGGAAAGAAACCTTAGTAGCATCATGAGGCCTGATTATAAACCTCATAAAATTATTCCTGATGCAATAAGGTAATAAGGTATGACCTCCGGGAGAATTGTTTTCTACTAAGGTTAAAAACGAGTACTAAATCATAACCCTTGGTTACTATGAAAATTGAACTGGTATAATTGATACTTACCAATAATGCTCTTAAAATACAGAAACCTTAGTAGAAAAAAATGAAGACTGACATAACCTTATTACCTTCTTCTTGATACGATAAGGTATGACCTCCGGAAGAATTGACTGCTAAGATTATAAACGAATACTAAATCTCAACTCTTAATTAGCATTAATACTTAGCTGTAATTAATTGACTTGTGTCATCTTCATTTTTTTGAATTCTTTCTTTAAGTAATAGTACCTGCTTGTCAAAATTGTAATGCTCAAAAAAGGTGTCGGGGGTAGGAGCATGCACAATCGTGGCTACCAGGATTCTGGCCAGGAAATCCTTCCAGTCATTGGTTTTGGCTAGGTACACTTTGCTGCCTGTTAATTCAATTTCCAATCCATTAAGCATGTGTTGCCAGCAAACTATATTTAGTCCATAGCTTAACGCCTCTATATTTTTTGTTTGCACTCCGCCACCTTCCGCCACTGGATTTATGTATACATCTGCAGCCAAAAAATAGTCCGAGACCTCTGGTACATACCCGGCCAAAATCATCCGATCATTTATTAGTGAAGAAGTTTCAGGCAAATTTGCTTCCTCACTTCTACCTGTAATTAAAATGACATGATTAGGTGGCAACAACGGCAGCAGGTTTACAGCAATATTATTTACGGCTTTTGCATTGGGGCCATAATCCAGCGTGCCGTTAAAAAGAAGAATGATAGCGTCATCAGCAAGTCCATGCTTTTGGCGGATGGACAGGTTTTTATCCATTCTTGCATGGGTATCTTTTTTGGTGGTGCCATAAGGCATTAAAAAACATTTGCTTTTGGCTAAGTCAAAGTCTTTTATCGCCACTTCCAAATCATGTTTCGTCTTAAAAAGTATCTCTTCACTTAGCTGGTATGCAAACCCTTCCAACACTTTTACAAGGCGCCAGTACCATTTACCTAATTGCTTGAAGCGGGCAAATTCAATATTATGAGAATGGGTAATAATGAAGCATGATAAAAAAAGTTGCAGAAGCCACCCTGTAATGGCATGATAGGGATGCTCCAGTATAACGTGACTGACCTTCTTCTCCCTGGCAAACCGAAAAATTTTATACCAAACAACGGGGTTTATAATTTGCGATTTCGAAACCGGCAGCCAATTAAAAACCTGGTAACTGTGTTGGTTACCAGGTTCATTATTTTTACTGCAAACACAATAAAGTGGAAAGTGGTTGCCTAAAGCCTCATTGAAATTTGCTATTCCTTTTTGTCCGCCAAAATGTGCCGGTAAAACTTTGTACCAAACCAGGCTCATTATTATGACGGGCTTTTTCAAGCCAGGGCCGGTGTTGTCAATACAGGTTTACGATTAGTATTATTGCGCCATTCAAAATAAATAGCCGCCAATAAAAGCAATACCATTAGTATAGAACAAATGCTGGTGATCGTCCAACCAATTGCATGGCTGCGGGGTTCGAATTTAAAAACAACGGTATGTTTACCTGCGGGTACCATCAGGCCTCTTAATACATAGTTTACTTTTGCATAAGGCACTTGTTTGCCATCGATGTAGGCATTCCAGCCCTTATCATAATAAATTTCGCTAAACACAGCAAGCCTTTCGCTACCGGTATTAGCACTATAAGTAATCACATCATGATCGTTGTTGACCAGCTTAATTGTTGAAGCCGAATCAACCGAATTGGTGTTTTTAATTACCTTATCAAA
>JANPPB010000540.1:0-16409 GCA_031428295.1 Segetibacter sp.
AATGTATTTACCGACTCTTTTGAAGCAACCCAATCGGTAGTAAAATACTTGGGAGGCCCTGATATTCTTTTAGTTTGTAATAATACAGAAAGAAGCGATTCTGTTTTGGTGGTAACAAAGGCATCTCCGGCAATTAAAACTCTATCCGACTCCCTATATAAACTTATGTGCCCGGGTGTATGCCCGGGTGTGTGAATGTATTTCCATTCCGGCAAACCCGGTATAGTTCCACCGGAAGGCAACACATTAATGTGATTCCAAATATTAATAGGCCCCCGTGGATAGGTAAAAGAAAATGTGGACATTAAACCGCCACCAACTGATGGATCGGGAGGAGGGTAAGATGACTTACCGGTTAGAAACGGAATTTCCATAAAGTGAGCATACACTGGTACGCCCCATTCTTCGGCTAGTTCGGCAACAGAGCCTACATGATCAAAATGCCCATGGGTAAGAATGATAGCAGCCGGCCTGGAATTCTCTCCAAATAAATCCTCTGCCATACTTTTTATTTTAGACGCCGACCACTTTAATCCGGCATCTACTAATACCCACGAATCGTCTTGGTTATTCTTAATCATGTAAAAGTTTACAAATACATGCTTCATACCCCAAACACCTTCTGCAACTTGTATCATCTCAGACTTCGTCAATTCATTTTTCATAAATGGCTGGTTTTATCAGATTAGAAAAAACATACGTAGTATCGAGAGACATATAAAGTTGTGCCACCCCGTACGGCACAAGATTTATAGATGTTTAGTAAAATAATTTTATGCTTAACGATAACGATCCCGGAATTAAACAAGGCGATGGCCAGGAGAATGATCCCTCAACTGTTATTGAGAAACCAGAAGATGTTCCGGCCTCCAACGATGAAAAGATTGATGAGGATTTTCCGGGTTACCCGCATTATCCTGCCAATGAAGACATTTTAGACCCTTCGAACAATAAAGGCCGGGAAAAAGTAGATGTGGAAAATCTTACTCGGGCTAATAAAATTCCGAAGACGAACTTCAGCAATTCCAAATTACGCGATACAGGGGATGAGATGGTAACGGAAAAAGAGGTCGACAAGGAGGAATTATCAATAAACAAAAACGAAGCAGATATTACTTCTGATGACCTGCTGATTTTAGGCGCAAAAGATGGTACATTAAATATGGGTTTAGAAGATGATCAATACATCAGGATCAATACAGGGCTGGATAAACCAGACAATTTACCAGAAATACCCGGTGCTGAGCTTGATGATGTAAATGAAGAAATTGGCGAAGAAGATGAGGAGAATAACTACTACAGTATTGGTGGCGATAATCACGACAACCTTGAGGAAAACCACAGAAACAACAATAATTAGAGTCCTTAAATTCCTGGCCTTCTCTAATGACAACATCCTAATCCACAAAAAAGGCTCAATGTTGGTGCCCGATGATAAAGCAATTTCAATTTGACACAATGCCTGTCAAACAAAAAAAACTCACTTTACATTTATTGTGGGTCTCAATTTTTTAGTTCTGGAATAATACTTGAATGCATCTACTATAAACTGTCCAAATTCAAGATCGTTCATACTTTCTGCCATATCTAGGGTGGGGCGATACTCTTTCATAAATTCCTCAAGTTCGGGAGTGGTGAGTTTTGTGAGTGTTCTGACCAAAGATTTACTAAACCGGTGGTCTATAAATTTATCCTGTTCCTCTTTTATTAATCTTTGTTGAAAAGCCAGCATACTCCTGTTTCTTTTGAATCGAAACATATTAATCAACTCATTTAAATCTAATCCAACACCAAAACTGCCGGGTGTGGGGTTCATAGAGGATCGCAATCCCGGCTTGCGATAATTAAAAATTTTGGCGTAATCCTCCCTGTTCTTCAATGAATCAAGTTTGTAACTCCTTTGCCTTACAAAAACATTGGGCAGTTCGCCTACTTTTTTTAAAATAGAAATATCGAAAGCTGCCAGGTTAGAAATAGACAGCACCGGGTATTTTGGGGTGGGTTTGTTTAGGTAAGAAAAGTAAATGGAATCCGATTCGTACACCTGAATTGAGTAGTGACCTAATGAATCTGTAACCGTTCCATAGCCTGAAGTACTAATTACACTTACTGCTTCAATGGGTGTTTTTTTGGTGATGTCGTAAACCGTACCAGTAATGGTAGTCCGTTGACCAAAGCCTTCGACCAGTGTTAAAAGTAAACAAGCAAATAAAAAAACTTGTTTTTGAAGTAAAGCTGTAATCAAGTAACAGGGTTGTTTGTGTAATATTAAGTAACCTGCTTTTGTCGAAAAAATGCCTAGGGTACTTTAACTGCATTTTCGCATTGTTTCGTAAAGTTGGTCCGTTTCACAAATATTGTAGAAAGTTCTTTAATTGTTCCAATTAAAAAGGTCGCCAACATACTGGGCGACCTTCACAAATATTATACGACGGTATTACAAATACTGCTCACCAAAACTTCTCTTAACTTCTGCTACATATTCTTTTATTTCCTGCTCCTTACTTTTTCTGCAAATAAGTAATACATCTTTGGTATCCACAACTATAAAATCGTCCAGTCCCTGCACCACCAATAATTTCTTGTTCGACACCGAAATCATGCACTGCTTTGAGTCGATCACCATTACCTGATCACCTGCTATTGCGTTGCCCAGGTAATCTTTTTCAAGATTATCGTAAGCGCTTGTCCAGGTTCCCAGGTCGCTCCATCCAAAACTGCTGGGTATCACAAATACATTATCAGCTTTTTCCATCACCGCATAGTCTATTGAAATGCTGGAGCATAACGGGTAAATTCTATCAATAGCATCACCTTCTGCTGGTGTATTGAAGTTTTCCTTTTCCGCATAAAAAACTTCGTACATCTCAGGTTGGTGCATTTCAAACCCTTTGATTATGTTATCAACTTTCCAGATAAAAATGCCTGCATTCCATAAAAAATCACCGCTTTCTATAAAGGTTTTAGCAAGATCGAGACTTGGTTTTTCTGTAAAAGATTTTACTTTATAAACGTTGTCTTCAATGGGCAAGGCCTCATGTTGTATGTAACCATAACCTGTATTTGGATAAGTGGGTTTGATACCCAGGGTTACCAGTGCATCATTATCCTCAACAAACTGTATGGCTTTATCGCAGGTTTCTTTAAAACCATAGGTATCCAAAATTAAATGATCGGCCGGGGCAATAATCAGGCGGGCCTCCTCATCCATCTGGTGAATTTTGAATGAAATGTAAGCAATACAAGGGGCTGTGTTTTTGCGGCTGGGTTCGGCTACAATATTTTCAAAAGGTAAACCTGGTAATTGATTTTGTACAATTGAAACATATTCCTCAGAGGTTACAACAAAAATATTTTCGGCGGGTATAAAGGTGGCAAAACGTTCGAAGGTTTGTTGTATGAGCGTTTTTCCTGTATTCAATACATCAAGAAACTGTTTTGGATAAACCACCCTGCTCTTTGGCCAAAACCTGCTACCAATTCCACCGGCCATGATGGCTACATAATTTTTGTTGTTCATTATTCTGTTGATTATTATTTATTACCTGGTAAAAGCACGTCTAAACAATGCCTTCTCTAACCAGGTCGTGAATATGTAATATGCCCAAATAAATTTCGGACTTGTTAACAACGATCAATTGACTGATATCATTGTGTCGAAGTTGCTCCAGCGCATTTACTGCCAGCTCGTCTGCAAAAATTATTTTTGGATTTGAACAAAGAATATCTGCTGCTGTAATTTGTATGGTCGAGGTGTCTTTCTCCAACATGCGTCTTAAGTCGCCGTCGGTTATCATCCCTGTTACTTTGCCGGCTGCATTAATAACGGCTGTTGCTCCCAATCGTTTATTGCTTATTTCCATTATTACCTCTTTAAGCGAGGCGGTTTCTAAAACCTGTGGTTTCAGGTTGTCTGCATATAAATCCTGGACACGCAGGTACAGCCTTTTTCCCAAATTGCCTCCGGGATGAAACTTTGCAAAATCTTTTCCTGAAAAACCGGCCAGTTCCATCAGGCATATTGCCAGAGCATCGCCCATAACCATTTGTGCAGTAGTACTGGTAGTTGGTGCAAGGTTATTTGGGCAAGCTTCCTGGCTTACTGTAGTATTTAAAAAACAATCGCAGTTTTTTGAGAGAAACGAATAAGCATTGCCGCCCATACCAATAAGAACATTGCCAAAATTTTTGATTAAGGGAACCAGCACTTTTATTTCTGCACTTTCTCCGCTTTTACTTAAAAGCATTACCACATCATCTTTCTGAATCATGCCAAGGTCGCCATGTATGGCATCAGCAGCATGCATAAATAATGATGGTGTTCCCGTGCTGTTAAGGGTAGCAACAATTTTTTGTGCAACAATAGCACTTTTGCCCACACCACTAATAACAACCCTGCCTTTTGAGGCTGCTATCCGGTGTACGGCTTTCTCAAAATCTTCATTTAAAAAATCAGCCAAACCTGCTATAGCCTGGGCCTCCAACTGAATGGTGCGTTTGGCTGTAGTAAGTAAATTTGACATCATGGAGAGCAAAAATACAGGTGTTTTGAGTATAACGTCCAACGGGTTTTATTAATAATGTGTTGGCTCTTTTTATACTGTTTCCAGGATAACCAATGAAAAATTGAGTTTGAGGAGCCTTTAACAAAGGATTAAACTTTAACACATACCCGCGGCCTGTAAAATTCGGTTTAATTAACTTCGCTATCCTTTTTAAAAAAAAGCTAACCTGAAAAAATAATGATGAATGGAGCGTCGCCTCAAATGATTCATTTTAGATTCTGTTTAGCCAACAAAAAATTATAACTTATAATCTTTTAGCATAGTTATGCTACGATTAAGTGGAGATTGAAATATTGAACAATGGCAACAACTACCAAGAAACCAGCAGTTAAAAGTGCCGGTCCCAAGAAAACCGCAGTAAAAAATATTACCCCTTCCACTGCTCCCCAACACAATTACGACATTCGTGCTGGTTTGTTAGAGCATTTTGGATTTAATGCTTTTAAAGGAACCCAGGAACAGGCGATCAACAGCTTATTGAATGGTAAAGATACCTTTGTTATTATGCCTACAGGTGGTGGTAAAAGCCTTTGCTACCAGTTACCGGCGTTACTACTGGAAGGTTGTGCTATTATTGTGAGCCCCCTGATAGCTTTAATGAAAAATCAGGTTGATCTTATAAGAGGGTATAGTGAAAAAGATCATGTAGCGCACTTCTTAAACTCCTCGTTAAATAAAACACAACAGCGGGAAGTAAAAACTGATTTGACTGCAGGCCGAACCAAGCTACTGTATGTGGCCCCGGAAACCCTGACCAAACAGGAGAATATTGATTTTTTTAGCGACCTGAAGATTAGCTTTTTCGCGGTGGACGAGGCGCATTGTATATCAGAATGGGGTCACGATTTTCGTCCTGAATACAGGCGGTTAAAGGAAATGATGACGATGATTAATCCCAATGTTGTCATTATAGCTTTAACTGCAACAGCTACACCTAAAGTACAAAGTGATATTTTAAAGAACCTTGGCTTGCGGGAACCGAACATATTTATCTCTTCATTTAACAGAGAGAACCTTTATTACGAAATACAGCCTAAAATAAAAAAGGACCAGACAATTAAAAATATTGTAAGGTTTATTACGCAAAACAAGGGTAAGAGTGGAATTATTTATACCCTTAACCGAAAAACTACGGAAGAACTGGCTGAAATTTTAGTTGCCAATAAGGTTAAAGCTGTTGCATACCACGCCGGGTTAGATGCCAAGTTGCGGGTAGAGCGCCAGGATAAGTTTTTAAAAGAGGATACCCAGGTTATTGTGGCCACCATAGCTTTTGGTATGGGTATCGACAAGCCGGATATTCGTTTTGTTATCCATTATAACATTCCAAAAAGTATAGAAAATTATTACCAGGAAACCGGTAGGGCTGGCAGAGATGGCCTGGAGGGAAAATGTATTTTATACTATTCTCATAAAGATGTTTCGAAGCTGGAACATTTGATGCGTGACAAGCCTTTGAGTGAAAGAGAAGTGGGAGCACAGCTAATAAACGAAACCGTCAGCTACGCAGAAAGTAGTGTTTGCCGCAGAAAAATATTGCTTCATTACTTTGGTGAGGCCTGGGATACTGCCGGTTGTAAAGCCACCGGTGGATGCGACAATTGCAATCCAAAAGAAAAAACAGAAGCGAAAGACAACGTAGTAAAAGTTTTGAAAGCTGTAAAGGCTTTGGACGAACGTTTTACTATTGATTATGTGGTAGGTATATTAATGGGAAAGCTGACTCCTCAAACCAAAATGTACCGGCACGAAAGCCTGGATGTTTTTGGTTTGGGTAAGGATGAAGATGCCCATTACTGGAACAGCCTTATACGCCAGGTGCTACTTGAAAATCTTTTGATTAAAGATATTGAAGAGTATGGCCTGCTTAAGTTTACCCCAACCACCGCCGCTTACTTAAAAAAACCCACTAGTTTTAAAATTGCTTTATACAACAAATTTGAAGATGCCAACAGTGAAGATGATGAGGAAGCTGACGCACCTGCAGTATCTACTTTAGCTACAGATGATCAACTGTTCGACATGTTGAAGGAGGTAAGACAGAAAGAAGCTAAGAAAAAAGGGTTGCCGCCCTTTGTGCTGTTCCTCGAAAATTCGTTGCAGGACATGGCTACGCTTTTTCCGACCACCTTAAAAGAACTTGAAAAATGCCAGGGTGTAAGTGTGGGCAAAGCCATTAAATATGGTAAGCCCTTTGTGGATGTAGTTGCCCGTTATGTTGAGGAGAATGAGATTGTAAAGCCGGATGATTTTGTAATGAAGAGTGTTGCTAATAAAAGCAGCAATAAAATTTTCATTATTCAGAACGTTGATAAAAAAATACCCCTGGAGACTATTGCAAAAATTAAAGGCCTGAGGTTGGATGCTTTATTGGAAGAAATGGAAACCATTGTTGCCAGTGGAACAAAGCTAAATCTTGGATATGCAATTGATGATATGCTGGACGAAGATGAACAGGAGGAGATTATAGATTATTTCAGAAGCTGCGAAACCAGCTCGTTACAGGTTGCCCAGGAGGAGTTAGCTGATGGCCAATACGATTGGGAACAACTGAAGATTATGCGTATTAAATTTTTGAGCGAATACGGCAATTAGATGAGCCAAATATATCTTACAAAACCCTGTTGGCCCTGCCAGCAGGGTTTTTTGTTTTATACAAGCCATATTATGTGTAGAAATTTGTCTTCAACTTCCTAACCAATTTTGATGCTAAAAAGATTTTTGTTTGGGATGTATGAGGCTGATGCAATAATGTTTTGGTTATCAGGGATACTGAATCATCTGAAAAAATTTTTAACACAAGGCATCGTTTTTGCAATATTTTAAATCTTATTTAATGATTGCCTAAAATCTTATGCTTATGTGTATCCAATCAATGAAACCAACTACTTACGAAAACAATACTTATTTAGGAATTGTAGCTGTAGGCTCCGATAAACTTACCCTCAAGGTTTTGGATACTTATGGTAAAATTGCTAAAACCATTCAAACTCAATTTGAAGAAGGCATGAATGAATTGATGATTAATCTTACAGATTTAACTGTTGGCACCTATGTAGTGAATGCATTTAGCGGTGGTAAATTTTTAAAAGCAATAAAATTTTCCAAGAACGATTAGTCATTCCATATTTCTATTTTTATAGGCCTTTACTCTGGCAACAGCATTCTTTCTCACATTAACATAAAACAGGTTATAATCACCTATGTGATAGTCTTTTTCCTGGTACAACACGTTTCCAAAAAAGCGGGGTTTATTAACCCAAATAACATTTTTGTATATTCTGCCACCTGTTGTTTTTTGAATTATTTTATTGAAGTTTAAAAGAATGGTTCCATCGTTTGTTTTCCTGCTTACAGCAATTGCACTTGTGTCCCACGAGAGAGGATTGGTTACTGCAACCAACTTTGTTTCTTTCTTTATATACTCTGTCAGGTAGCCTTCTTTTAACGTTCTCCAACTACAAAAACAACCTGTTTGGAGAGAATCAGCACATACAGGAATGCTTTGGAAAAAGGTTTTCTCTACCGGCATACCCACCAGGTAAGCCACTACTAATTGCTTCATCAAAGGCTTCTGATCAAAGAATTCTTGCAATAATAATTTTGCATGAGTGGTTCCCTGGCTATGAGATGCAATTACAATGGGCCTTCCTTTATTATAGTGTTGCAGGTAAAAAATAAAGGCTTGCCTTATATCCTGGTAAGCAAGGTCAAAAGCTCTTATTGCATTTATAGTATCCCTGGTAAAATAAGCGTAGTAGTTAGCTTGCCGGTAACGAGGAGCAAACACTCTGCCTGCATTATTAAAAATACTTGCCTGGTATAAAATGGTACTATTATCCGTTTTATTGTTTATCGTAGTGTTATTGATATTTGCATTCCACAAGGAGGAGGAAAAATTTGACGGAGGAACTTTTATCAAGTTGTTATCAAGAAAGGTAGTGGGATGAATAAAAAATATGTCAACTGAGCTGTCCTGAAAAACTTGCTGCTGCAATGGAGCGGGAACACGGTCGGAGGGATCTTTTTTATAAGGATGGGCAGCCCAGTTATCGATGCTGCTATAATCTACCCTTTCAGAAAAGTTGATGATTGTATTAGATGTTGGAAGTACTTTTCTGCCACAACCTATTGATAATAAAATGAGCACAATAAAATACCCAACATTTAGTTTCATTTTTAAAAATACAAGCATTCAGGAATAGATCATCAATAACAAAAGTTAATAGTTAAGCTTATTGAGGTGAAGGCTTTGGCGATTACTTTTGTAGATTATATGCATCTCTTTTCTTTGGCGATAACGAAAAATATTAAACTGAAAATTAAAAATTGCTTATGTCCATTCCTGTAGTAGATCTGGCTGATTTTTTAAGTGGTGATGCCGATCGTAAAGCCTCTTTTGTTCAACAACTTGGAAAAGCTTATGAAGATGTAGGGTTTGTAGCCGTAAAAAATCATGGTGTTCCAGATGTACTTATTTCGCATTTGTACGAATATGTGCAACAATTTTTTTCGTTACCCCTGCATAAAAAAGCCACATACGAAGTGCCGGGCCTGGCCGGGCAAAGAGGGTATACCAGCTTTGGTAAAGAACATGCAAAAGGAAGCGAGGCTCCTGATTTAAAAGAGTTTTTTCAATATGGTCAAATTGTAGAAGACAAAGAGGTAATTGCTGAAGAATACCCTGATAATGTAGCGGTAAAGGAGGTAAAAGATTTTAATGAAACCTTGTTTTCTGCCTACCGGAATTTTGAGAAAAGCGGCAAAGCTTTATTACAGGCTATCGCACTTTACCTCAACTTAGGCGAACACTATTTTGATGAGTACATCCATAATGGTAATTCAATTTTACGCTGCATTCATTACCCACCTATTACTCATGAACCAAAAAGTGCCATCAGGGCAGAGCAGCACGAAGACATTAACCTGATCACATTATTGGTAGGTGCATCTGCCGATGGTTTACAGATACTCACCAAACAAAATGAGTGGGTGGGTGTTACATCCCTGCCCGAGCAAATTGTAGTTAATGTGGGCGATATGCTACAACGCTTAACCAATAACCGTTTGCGCAGCACAACGCATAGGGTTGTAAACCCGTCCAGGGAGTTGTGGCACACGTCACGTTTTTCAATGCCATTCTTTTTGCATCCGCGAAGCGAAATGAGCCTTGCCAGTCTTGAAAGTTGTATAGATGACCAACATTCAAAAGCTTATGAAGATGTAACCGCTGGAGAATACCTTGATGAACGTCTGCGGGAGATTGGTTTAAAAAAATAAATATTGATGAATGTAACAGATTGATTTTTCAACAAAATATATTGAGGTCAATTTGATAGTTACGCGTCACATACCATTTTTAAAGGCTGTGCTTTTGCACAGCCTTACTGCTTTTGGAGGGCCCCAAATGCATTTGGTAAGAATGCATAAGTTGTTTGTAAACGATAAAAGATACATCACCGAAGAGGAGTTGATGGAATTGAATGCCTTTGTACAACTGTTGCCTGGTGCAAGTAGTAGTCAAACCATTACTTTAATCGGCTATAAAAGGGGAGGTGCTCCACTCGCAATTATTACATTATTGATTTGGATTTTTCCTGCTTGCGTTTTAATGGGCTCATTAAGTTTTTTTTTACAATACTTTGATAAACAATCAATTGTAAAAGGACTTTTTACTTTTATCCAACCTATGGCGGTAGGTTTTTTTGCTTATTCTGCGTTTCAAAGTTTCAAAATTTTTATAAAACACCAGGCTACCCAGTTTATAATGGTGGGAGCGATGCTGGTTACCCTCTTTATAAAATCGCCCTGGGTATTTCCGATCCTGATTATAATTGGGGGATTTATCAGCAATTTTAGTGATAAAAGAATTCCCAAACCGGAAGGTCAACCAAAGCCTATAAAGTGGGCTAACCTTTGGGTATTTGTGATCATTTTTATACTTGCCGGGTTCATAAGTGAATATGCGAGGGTGCACGATTTGCCGTACCGCCGTCCACTAAACCTATTTGAGAACTTTTACAGGTTTGGAAGCCTTGTATTTGGTGGTGGAGGGGTTTTAATTCCAATGATGTTTGAGCAGTATGTTCAGCGAGCTAAAACAAAATATATTACCCCACAAGACTTCTTAACCGGAACAGGAATGGTCCAGGCTTTTCCAGGACCTATTTTCTCCATCGCATCCTTTGTAGGAGGAATGGTTTTACGACACCTGGGGCCTGGTTTTCAAATATTGGGATGCATTATTGGCTCGGTTGCTATCTTTCTTCCCAGCTTGCTTCTGGTACTTTTTTTCTTTCCGGTTTGGAACCTGCTAAAAAAACATGTAATAGTTTTTAGAGCCATGGAAGGCATTAATGCAGTAGTGGTAGGGATTATGTGGGGAGCAACTTTCCTTTTATTTTTATCTATTTCCGTTCCTTTCAACTGGCAAAACTTAGTTGCACTCGTTATTACCTTCTGCTTACTTCAATTTTCAAAAATTCCCTCTCCAATAATAGTCTTATTGTTTTTACTATGTGGGTTGCTGATCTAACTTACCCATTCTACAGATAATAGTTGTTCTCTTCTATTTCATTCCTTGCCTTTTCAGGTACTAAATATTGAATTGATTTTTTTGATTTAATCAGGCTACGGATATACGATGCAGATATATCAAGTAAAGGGCCGGTTAAAATTTCAATATCACCTTTTTGGTTATTCGTCACTTCGTGACCGGGACGAGTGTAAACCCAAATTTTGTATGAATTCAAAAGCTTTTCAAAGTTTTTCCATTTCTGAATATTTTGAAAACTATCGGAACCAATAATGATAGAAAAAATATGTTGTGGATATTTTTCACTTAAGTAAGTCATTGTATCAATGGTGTAGGATGGCTTTGGCAACTTAAACTCAATATCTGAAGCTTTAAGTTTTACATTTTCGTCAATCGCCAGGGTCACCAGATGTAGACGATGGTATTCATTTAGCAATGAACTGGCTTGCTTTAATGGATTTTGCGGAGAGACTATCAGCCAAACCTGCTCAACCGTTGTGTGGTTTGCGATATAATTTGCGATTATTAAATGGCCCACGTGCACTGGATTAAAGGAGCCAAAGAACAAACCAATATTCATAAAATTATTTATCAGGAAATTTCTTCAACTAAAATATTTTCAGCTTCATTAAGGCGCAGACTCAGGCAATAGCCTGAAACAGAAATGGAAATTGGATCTCCCAATGGAGCCATTTGCTCCACTTTAACTCTCTCACCAGGTACACAACCCATCTCCATTAATTTTATATATATGTCATCCACACTAAATGAATGAATAATTGCTGACTTTCCAACTTTGATCTCCGATAATTTCTTCATACTATTTTATCCAGTTACAAAACTATTGGCAATAACCGGCTTTTAGTTACGAATTTTGGAAGTAAAATAGCGCATGGGTAAAGTCTCGTTTTCAAATGCCGATATAAAGTACAGACTACCGCAAAAGAAAGAGATCATACAATTGATTAAAAATGTGTTCAAAATAGAAGAGCGTGGTTTAAACAGCCTTTATTACATCTTCTGTACCGATACATATCTTTTAAATATCAATAAGGAATTTTTACATCACGACTTTTATACTGATATCGTAACTTTTGATTTAAGTAACAGTCCTAAGGAAACTATAGGCGAGATTTATATAAGTATAGACCGGGTGAGTGATAATGCTAAGACGCTAAATATTACCGAACAACAAGAATTACTTAGGGTAATCATTCATGGTGCCCTCCATCTTTGTGGGTATAAAGACAAAAAGAAAAGTGAAATAACACTTATGAGGGAGAAGGAAGACTACTTTTTGCGTTTATTCGAGAATGATTTTATTTTTCATGACAAATTTTAGGTTTCACGTGAAACATTGGCTTTGCGCTTTGTTTTTGATTCCTGTGTTTTCCTTTTCACAACATTTTAGCACCACAACTTTTGAGGAAAAACCCTTTCCTCTTATGCCTGGAAAGGATAAAGAATTAATGCAAGCGTTGCACAAAAACAGTGGATTCGAAACATTGTCAGATGAACAGGAGGAGTGGTTTTACTGGACCAATTTAAGCCGGCAAAAACCTAAATTTTTTTTTGATAGCGTGATTCAACCCATTTTAAAATTGTATCCAAAGCTTGAAAGTAATTATACTAAAAGCTTGAAGATCGACCTATATGCTTTACAACACTTGGCTCTCGTAATTCCGAATAGCAAATTATTAACCCTTGCTCAGGGACATGCAGATGATTTAGCAAAGCAAAAAAAAACTCCTTCTCATAACTCAGGTAATGGCGAAAGCTTTCAAAATCGCATGATTAAAAGTGGCATTAATAAATGTGCTGCTGAAAATATAAGTTATGGTCCATCTAATGCAATAATGGCTATTGTACTATTATATATTGATGAGGGATTACCCGACCTGGGTCACAGAAAAAATCTTATGTCCGCTAATTATGTTGAGATGGGGGTCGGAATATCTAAATACTCTGATAATATAGTGCTGGTAGTCCAGGACTTTGCTTGCTCACAAGTACTATAGTTTCACGTGGAACATAATTTATTGTCTTTAAGTAGGTGCATAAGCAAACTATCTTTGAAAAAATTAGAATATCAATGTTTTATAAGTATGATGTCATTGTAGTAGGAGCGGGTCATGCGGGTTGTGAAGCAGCTGCATCGGCAGCAAACCTTGGAAGTAAGGTGCTTTTAGTAACCATGAACATGCAAACTATTGCACAAATGAGCTGTAATCCTGCCATGGGCGGTATAGCCAAAGGGCAAATAGTAAGAGAGATTGATGCTATAGGTGGATATAGTGGCATTGTTACAGATAAAAGTATGATCCAATTCCGGATGCTAAATAGAAGTAAAGGACCGGCAATGTGGAGTCCACGGGCTCAAAGCGATAGAATGCTGTTTTCGGCAACCTGGAGAGAGATGTTAGAAAATACTCCCAATGTTGACTTTTATCAGGATACCGTTCAATCAATAATCATAAAAGATGGCAAGGCATACGGCGTTGTCACTGGCCTTGGGCATGAAATAGTTGCGAAGTGTGTGGTAGTAACGAGCGGAACATTTTTAAATGGTGTTATTCATATAGGTGAAAAAAAGTTTGGTGGCGGACGAATGGCTGAAAAAGCCTCAACTGGTATAACAGAACAATTAGTTTCGTTTGGTTTTGAAAGTGATCGTTTAAAAACCGGCACCCCTCCAAGAATTGATGGGCGTAGTTTAGACTATTCAAAAATGGAGGAACAAAAAGGAGATAATGAAATTGTTGGATTTTCTTATTTGAATGTAAAAAAAATAGCAGCTTCTGAACAAAGAAGTTGTTTTATAACCTATACAAATACAGAGGTGCATAATATGCTGAAAACAGGCTTTGACAGAAGCCCCATGTACCAGGGAAGAATTGAAGGAGTAGGACCAAGATATTGCCCCAGCATTGAAGATAAAATAAACCGATTTGCGGATAGGGATCGTCACCAGCTTTTTGTAGAACCTGAAGGTTTTAATACGGTTGAAATTTATGTTAATGGCTTCTCAACTTCATTGCCAGAACAAGTACAACATGAAGCATTAATGCTGGTTCCGGGATTTGAAAAATGTAAAATGTTTAGACCCGGGTATGCAATTGAGTATGATTTTTTTCCGCCTACTCAACTTAAATATTCTTTAGAAACTAAAGAGATAGAAAACCTGTTTTTTGCAGGACAGATTAATGGCACAACCGGTTACGAAGAAGCAGCCTGTCAGGGATTGATGGCAGGAATTAATGCACATCAAAAAGCTAATAATCTACCTGACTTTATTTTAAAAAGGAGTGAAGCATACATTGGAGTTTTGATAGATGACCTGATAAGCAAGGGAACAGATGAACCATATAGGATGTTTACCAGCAGGGCAGAATACAGAACTTTGTTAAGACAGGATAATGCTGATTTTCGACTAACAGAAAAGAGTTTTAGACTGGGTCTTGCCTCCCAGGAAAGAATGCAGCAAGTAGTTGAAAAGAAACAGTCCGTTGAAAAAATTAAAGAGACGATCAAATCTTATTCGCTTGAACCTGAGGAGATAAATCCATATCTAACCCAAATTAACTCAGCCCCGATTTTACAAAAACAAAAACTTTCTCAGGTCTTACTTCGACCCAATGTAAACTTAAAAGAAATCATTAAAGCCTCCAAAGGTGTAGCAGCAATGATTGAGACAAATTTGGAGGAAGCATTGGAACAGGCAGAAATACAGGTAAAGTATGAAGCATACATTAATAAAGAAAAAGACCTGGTTGAAAAAATGAGCCAGTTAGAAGACCTGGTTATTCCTGATACTTTTACTTATGATAAGATACATTCCTTGTCGAACGAGGCAAGGCAAAAGTTTATAAAAATTAAACCTAGAACGTTGGGGCAGGCAAGTAGAATTAGTGGAGTAAATCCCAGCGATGTTCAAATATTAATGGTTTTTATGGGAAGATGAAACTGACTTAAAATTATCTTCTTTGTTTGAAATTTCGCTTAAAACCAGTTTTTCGGGCAGAAGGATTATACATGGGCGTTTCTCCAAAATTATCTGGCACCTTGGCTTTTGGAACGGCATATCCCAACAATTGTTCAATTGCCAAAAATTTCCCTTGTTCCCTTTCATTAATTAAAGTGTAAGCAGTTCCCTCTGATTCCGCCCTGGCAGTACGCCCAATTCTATGTACATAATCCTCACCATCATTGGGTACATCATAATTTATAACCAGGTCAATAGTATCTATATCTATTCCCCGCGATAAAATATCGGTAGCCACCAATATTTTCAATCGTGCGTTTATAAACGCTGCAAGTACTTCTTCACGTTTATTTTGCTCCAGGTCAGAATGAATTTCTTCAACAGAAAAGGAGGCTCTTTTCAACTCACGATTTAGCTCCTTTACCGTATGCTTCTTCGAACAAAATATTAATACACTTTGAAAATTTGAAGATTTCAAAAGATATTTGATCAATTCATTTTTTTGAGTATCATAAACAACGTATGCCTCCTGCTTAATTTTTTCAGGCGGTTTTGAAATAGAAATATTTATTTCAATAGGGTTGTTTAGTATTTTACGAGCAAGGTCGCGGATACGTGCCGGCATAGTAGCAGAGAACAACAGGTTCTGCCTTTTAGAAGGTAAAAATGAAATAATTTTCATTATATCATCATTAAAACCCATATCCAACATTCTGTCAGCTTCGTCCAAAACCAGGTATTGTAGCTGCTTAAACTTTACATAACCCATTGCAAGGTGACCAATCATACGACCAGGTGTACAAATAACAATGTCTGCACCTTTTGATAATGCTTGTCTTTCCTGGCTAAACGATGCTCCATCGCCACCACCATAAACAGCTATAGAACTTACTGAAGTAAAGTAAGAAAGACCCTCTAAATTTTGTGCTATTTGTACGGCTAATTCCCGGGTAGGAACTATAATCAAAGCATTAATATGATCGTTATGCGCCTGGGGACCAGTAATAATTTTATTGATTAATGGCAATAAGAATGCTGCAGTTTTACCCGTACCTGTTTGAGCAGATGCAATTACATCTTTCCCCTGCATGACCAATGGTATAACTTGCTCCTGCACAGGGGTAGCCTGCTCGTAATTATTTGAATCAATACCCTCTAATAATCTTTCATCAAATCCAAAATCTTTAAAAGTCACAGTACTAAAAGCTTTTTATAAATAATTGGGTAAAGATAGCCTATTAAAAGGTTTAGCATTTTAACAGGGTGACGATTTCCCCAATGTTTAAACCTTAAATTATTTTGAAAGTGGAAATCAAGCAAACTAAAC
>JANPPB010000541.1:0-2272 GCA_031428295.1 Segetibacter sp.
GTAGGTAGAATGAAGCGCAGTATTATTTTTTTGATCATAACTGGTAAGGTTCTGATCAAGTTGTTTATCCTGAACCGATCCAAGTATAACTGCGCCAAGCACACCTACACCCACCTGCCCAACTGCACCCGTAAAGTTTAACGCAAGCACACCACCTTTTGGAAACTGTTCGGATACTACCCCTAACATGGTACCCCAAAAAAAGGTCTTACCCAAAGCATATATTGTAGCAGCTAAGATGATTGCAATACCAACAGAATATGATAAAGAATATAAGCCTATTGCTGCAATTAATGCACTTGCCGCAAGCAAACCTATTGGAGAAAGTTTATGTACAATAGGGCCCGAATAAAACCGTAGCACTGCCATTATTAAAGACGTGTATACCAATACCCAGCCCCCTTGCAAACCTATCTTAGCCATTTCAGGTGTCATGAGGCTTGTAATCCAGCTATCCGTGCCTAATTCTGTTGTAGCCAGTGGAATCATTAACACCAAAAGAAGAATAAGAATTGGTTGCCCCAGCGATCTGACAAAATACCCAAAAATGCCAATTATTATGACTGTAATAATTATACTTATTGTGTAAGACCATCCAAAAAGACTGCCCAATTGAAATGTACATAAGGATACTATGATAAACATGCCTGCAATTCCAACTTCCTTTAGCATTTCCAAATAAGTAATACCGGCTTTAACCCGTTCATTTACAGGAAACTTACGGTTAAGAATAAGTAATCCATAAATGATAACCGGTAGCATAATAAATCCGATTATTATCTCCCACCCTATATGGACGTGTATTAATCCAATTCCAAGTAAACCGGCGAGCACTAAACCAGAAGGCCAGCCTGCATGCAGAATATTTATCCATTTGGTCTTTTCTCTCGGATACATTGTGGCAACAACCGGATTTACCACAGCTTCGGCCGCTCCGTTACCTAATGCGAAGAGCAAGGTTCCGAAATAAAGCATCCAATAGCCTGTGGCTAAAATGGTAAGAACAACAGATAAAATATGACAGATAAATGCAAAAATCATTGCTTTTTTATACCCTATTTTATCTATGATAAGACTAAAAATAACAATGCTGATTCCAAAAGGCCAAAAGCTAACGCCAAAAATTTCACCCTGCTGGGTTTTACTTAAATTAAATTGTACCCCCCAATCGGCCATAAGAAACGACCTGAAAACAAACCCAAATGCAGAAGCTACCAGTACCATGAAGCACCCCCAAAAAAGCTTTTTTCTTGATGCTTCATCCACCCCGGCAGATAGCGTATTGATGTTTTGTAAACTCATAGTGGTTATCGTTTTTTTGCAGACTATTTACTTACCGGTTTGAGTACCGGCATTGTATTATGTATCATCATCGTTGCTGCCTGCCCCGTCCGAATGGCGGGGTCGCAATCCGTTCATCAACAGAGTAAGAATGTGACTTTTGTTTCATAATTACGGTAACCGTTTATTTAAAAGTTGTTACAACATTCAAAGGAATAAATTATGATCTGAACATTTGTTTAAAAAACTGTACACCTTCGCTTGCCAGTTCATCCGCACTGTTGGCTAATGGTCTCCAAATGCAGGCTGCTGCTGCCAGTTCTTTTGATGGGGCGCCAAACGTTTCTATCACCATTGCTCCCTCATAATTAATATCCTTAAGCGCTTCTTTAATACCCTTCCAATCAAGATGCCCTGTTCCCGGTGTACCCCTGTCACTCTCATTACCCTGAACATGACAGAGTAAATCTTTACCAACTTTTCTTATGGCATCCGGTATGTTTTTCTCTTCTATATTGCAATGAAAAGTATCAAGTGAAATTTTAATGTTTTTATGAGAAATTTCTTTTACTAAGGAGAGCGCCTGGTCTGCAGTATTTATCATATCCGTCTCAAACCTGTTTAGCGGCTCTACCCCAACAACAACCCCGCAACCACCCGCAATTTCACCCACCTTTATCAGCTTTTCAATACACCAATCTCTTTCCTGTTTTTTTTGTTTAGGAGATACAATTCTTGTTTTGCCTACGGCAGAATACACAGGTCCCGTAAATATGGGGCTGCCCATATCTTCAGCAATTCTTACACAATCAACAATATAATTGAAGCCATTTTCACGAACAGCGGGATCATCGCTTGAAATATCCCGATCAGGGCCAAAAGCCCCGCTTATTAATACCTGCAAACCTTCAGCCTCTGCGATCTTCTTTAGTTTTGTCCAATCAATTAAGTCTTTATCCTCAACCGCTACTTCAATAATATCATATCCCAT
>JANPPB010000542.1:0-3408 GCA_031428295.1 Segetibacter sp.
AGGAAGCGCACTGCCAAAATTTACCAAAGCGGCTGTTCTAACAGCTAAACCATTTGCTCCAAAAATCTTGTTGCCCTGGTCATCTCTTTTATACCCAAAGCCTGCTATCTGCCCCATTTCCATTCCAACAATTTGCCTTAACTCACCATTAAATACGTGAGCACCCACGGTTATTCTTTCGCCGGGTACATCTGTTTTAAGACTAAGTACCCTGGTAATATTGTAAGAGTTATTGGCGATGAATTGCCAGCTAAAATTCTTTGTTTGAACAGGTATTAAAGTCAGTAACATTTCAATACCCATGTTGCGGCTGCGCCCACTGTTAATTCGGGTATCCACAAAACCCGACGCGTCAGAAATTTGTGCCTGTACAATTTGATCGGTAGTGATTTTTCTATATGCTGCTACGTCAAGGTTTACACGGCTCTTAAACATTTTTAATTCTATACCAATCTCAGTTTCTGCAATGCGCATAGGCTTTAGATTAGCATTGGGCACGGTGTTGCCACTTGGGTTGCCTACAGGTTGAGCCTGCCCTCCCGGATTTGCCAACAGGTTTGCATTGATGTTATAAAACAATTGGTCAGCGTAAGGAGGCACATCCGTGTCGCTACCCACCTCGGCATAACCAACTCTAAGTTTACCAAAGTTTAACCAGGAGGTCTTCAGGGTTTCAGTAAAAACATAGCTGGCCGAAACCGATGGATACATGATGCTCCAGTTTTTAGGCGACAGGGTAGAAAACCAATCGTTGCGCAGGGTTCCGTTGAGGTAAATAGTTTGATCGTAAGATACCTCTGCCGAGCCATACACCGAATTTACACCACGTTGAGACAGATCGTAAAAGGGATCTTTTGCACGACCATTTTGCACGGTATACAAACCTCTTACTACAAAGTCAGTAACCTGCACACTGTTAAGATCGGAGCGGCGGCGCATTTGGTTACCACCCACAGTTAAGGTTGTACCTATTTTGCCAAAGCTGCGGTTGGCCGAAGCAAGCAGGTCTGCATTATACTCTCTGAACCTTCTTGATTCCTGAGTGTAAACGCCATTAACAAAACCCGCAGGTGCCGGCCCCCTGGAGGCATGGCCTGTAGGATAGTTGTTATAGTCCTGGTCGCGAGACCAATAGTCCTGGCCTATACGTGCCTGCACATACACCCATGGAAGAATGTCGTACTTCATTGAAATGTTTCCAAACAAACGGTCTCTTCTTATATTTTGAAACTGCTGGGCCAATACCCAATACGGATTGGTTCGGTTCATGAATCTTGAATAAATGTATTCATTGCCACTGGCGTTGTATTTGTTTGCATCCAGCACTTCCAGCGGAAACGAATTGGCAAGATTATACAACGATGTAGGAATAGAGTTATCCTGGTTGGCAATATTTGGAGGGTTGGCATTGAACTCTTTTGAGTAGTTGGCATTACCCGAAAAACTAAACTTGTCGTTCAACTTGTAACTGAAACCCAGGTTAATTGTTTTGCGGTTGAACGAATTATTAGGAACAATGCCCTGGCTTTCCATATTACCCAACGACATGTGCATGCCTCCTTTTTCTCCCCCTGTTGCCAGGGTAACTGTATTAGACAAATTTTGGCCATGCCTGAAGAATTTATCAATGCGATTGTAAACCGGTTCGTAAGGCAACACAAGGTTGTTATATAATACATGCGTCATGCCGGGTTTAAACCTTTCGCCAAACGACCATTGGCCCGAAGTTGGGTTAGCCGTGGTAGGGCGTACACCATTCTCGCCTTGTCCATACTCATACTGGAAGTCTGTAAAATCCAGCGGCTTTTCGTTGGTATAATTAACGTTGTACGTAACGCCAATACCCTTGCCTGAACCCCTGGTTTTGGTGGTTATCATAATAACACCATTTTGTGCACGTGATCCATACAGTGCTGCGGCAGGTGCTCCCTTTAAAATCGTCATGCTTTCAATATCATCGGGGTTAATGCTCGATAGTCCATCGCCACCATCAGAAGTATTACCGCCGCCCCGTACTCCAATTGAAGCATCAGAGCCTGCATTGCCCGGGTTAGTTCCGAAGTTGGTATTATCAATAGGAATACCGTTGATTACAATAAGCGGGTTGTTTTGACCTGATATAGAGGCCTGGCCCCTGATACGAATTTTACTGGTACCTGCAGGTCCTGTACCCAGGCCACTGATGTTTACACCGGCAACTTTACCCTGCAATGCATTCATTACATTGGGTGTGCGGTTAATGGTCAACTCATCGGGCTTTACTGACGTTGCCGAATAACCAATGCTGCGTGATTGCTTGCTAATACCAAGGGCAGTCACCAAAACATCTTCCATATTTTTTACCCCGCCAAGCATGGTTATGTTCAGGCTTTTTCTACCATTTACCGAGACTTCCTGCGTAGTAAAACCAATAGAAGTAAACACAAGAACATCGTTGTCACCGGCATTAATAGTAAACGAACCGGCATCGCTGGTAATCGTAGCCCGTGAGGTATTTTTTACCTGCACGGTTACGCCGGGGAGTGGTTGGTCGTTTGCGTCTGTAACTTTTCCAGACACTGTTTGGCCATAGCTAAATGAAGTAAGAAAGAAAAGCCCTGAAAAGAAAAAGAACATTTTGGTAAAAGCCCGCAGGATTTGGGGTTGTAGCATTTTTTTCATAATCACAAGTCGTTTTAATAATACAATAGGATCCCGTACTAAAAATGTTTTTTATAGTACAATGCACAAATAAATCATAATTGTAAAACAAAGCTTCCATTATTCTACAGCGATGAATATTATACAAATAGACAGGTGACTTTTTAAATGAACATAATAACAAGCCGGGGGATTGTATATTAGACAATCAATGATGCTTGCATGAACCAGTTTTCATTAAAAAACGGATGTACTGAATTGCTGCCGTTTCCGCACATTATTGAGTTCGGTTTAAAGAAACATACTACCATCCGCTTCGACTCCTTAAAAGCATTTGCAGCCGAACCACTTCGCTTTTATTTTATTATTGAAGGCAAGTTTGAATGGATAATTGATGAGCAGCATTACGTGTTGTACCCAGGTGATCTTGCTATAGTTTTACCAGGCCAGGTGTTAGGAGGAGAGAAAGATATTATGCACATAGGCACAGTTGCCTGGCTGCATATTCGCTTAGAAGAATTTAAGACTGAAGGGCTACCTGCCATAGGTAATTGGAGCGGCTTGCACAGTAACGAAGGAGGTGCAATTGTGCGCATACTACTTTTAAATAAGCTGCCCGTTTTATCTAACCAAAAAGAAGCAGGTTTACTGTTTCAAAAAGCGGGTAACGAAATTTTTAACCAGGAGATTGGCTACATCACCCGCATTAACCAAATGATAGATGAGTTGTTTATTTTGATAGCAAGGCAACTTACCAGGCAAAATAAT
>JANPPB010000543.1:0-7383 GCA_031428295.1 Segetibacter sp.
CAGCAAAAACTTCATAAGGGTACTATCTATATTAATGGCTGTTGTAATTGTAATTGCAGGTAAGATTTGGTAAGATTCAATCGTGCAATATTGTAAGGGAATGTCATTTGATATTCCCTTTTTGGTGGCTTCTTTTTTTAAAAGTTTTTGCACTTTATTTACATTACTTTAATGCTTTTCACAACCCGGTTGCCTATAAACTCATTGCACCCTTGCTTCGGCTTACCTACTTTTCCCTTAATTTACTGCACCAATATTAAAATGCTGTTATGAAGAAATTTCTCTTGTGTTTTGTCCTGGTCCTCTCTCTTTTTGTGGCACATGCACAACAAACCATTTTGCAATGCGGAAAGCTCATCGATCCTAATTTAATGCCGTTTATTTAATATATTTTTCTGGGACCAGCTTTAGGATAACTATTTTACTCCGGTTGTGTCACTCACTTGTACCGCAACAATTCTATTCTTCAATCATGCGCATGGGCTTAAGTAAACGACATTGAATAGTGATTGGGTCATTGGGTCAAAAGTATAAAAGTAAAAATCTACAGTAAATTGTATTCCTTCATTCAACATTTAAAATTTACAATTCAACTCTTAATACATCATTTTAAATTCAAAAAACATGTGGACGGAAAAAGATAATACGCTCTATAAAAAATTCACTTTTAAAGATTTTAGTGAGGCATTTGGCTTTATGACACGTGTGGCCCTTGAAGCTGAAAAAATGAACCACCATCCATTATGGACTAATGTTTACAACACGGTCGAATTGTGGTTGAGTACCCACGATGCCGGCGATGTTGTAACTCAAAAAGATCATCAATTGGCCAAAAAGATAGATGCGCTAATGGCGTAACTGATCCGGACTATTTTATATCAAAGCATTGGGAGGTGCTGTACCAAAGGGTCGTCCCGCTGAAACTTTAAATTTTTACAATAGATGCTAATGCTACCAAAGGGTCGTCCCGCTGGGACTTGTTTGAATCTTGTATTTTCCTGCTACCAAAGGGTCGTCCCGCTGGGACTTTTAATTTTTGAAATAGATGCTTATGCTACTATAGGTTCGTCCCGCTGGGAGTATGAAAACTTATATCATCTTTTGTCTCTGCCATAGGGCTGTACTGCCGGGACTTATCCCAATACTACCTGTAATTAAAGGCTTTTGAGAAATTGAGTTTCATATATCTCTACCCGTGCAAACCAAACTTTTAACTCCCGCATTCTGCATAGTCAAAGCACCTGTCCAGGTGTGACGAATATTTAAAAGCATAATCGGGACAAGTCTAAAATTTTAGTGCCGGCGAGACGACCTTTTGGTCCTGAGTTTCTTTACCAACCCGTATTATTCATTCAATGCTGCTTTTATTGTTTCGAAAAACAACACCCAAATCAGGAACCATACCCTCGCCAAATCTCCAAACCAAATTGTTAAACAAACCCGTTTAGATTTCGTATTTTGATGCCATCATGAGAAATACTACCAAAACACTCGCACTCACTTCGGTGCTTTTTGCCCTTATTGTTTGTGCCTGCAAACAACCTGAAACCTCAACCACCGTAACCAACCCATCGGCTTACTTTAACAGCGATACGAATGCCGTAAAAACGGGTGGTATTAAGGTGATACCGATTAAAACCAACAAGGGAACATTTAATGTTTGGACCAAGCGGTTTGGCAATAATCCTACAATGAGAGTTTTGCTGCTTAACGGTGGTCCCGGCGCCACACACGAATATTTTGAATGCATGGAAAATTTTCTCCCTGCCGAAAATATTGAGTTCATTTATTACGACCAATTGGGCTGTGGTAATTCTGATAATCCCAAAGACACCTCATTATGGGACTTGCCCCGTTATGTAGAAGAAGTAGAACAGGTGCGAACTGCTTTAAACCTGACTAAAGATAATTTCTACTTACTCGGGCATTCATGGGGTGGTATTCTCGCTGCCGAATATGCTTTTAAATACCAGCAAAATTTAAAAGGACTTATCATTTCAAACATGATGATGAGTGCGCCTGCTTACGGCAAATATGCTGATGAAGTATTGGCAAAACAAATGGATCCAAAAGTGTTGGACACCATACGAATGATTGAAGCAAAAAAGGATTTTCAAAATCCAAAATACATGGAACTGTTGATGCCTAACTTTTATGCAAAACACATTTGCCGTATACCGTTAGATCAATGGCCAGAACCTGTTAACCGTTCATTAGGAAAACTCAACCAATCGCTGTATGTAACTATGCAGGGGCCAAGCGAATTTGGCGTTTCGGGTAAGCTTGAAAAATGGGACAGGGTTGCGGATCTTCCTAAGCTAACCATACCCGTTTTGTCAATCGGTGGCACCTACGATACCATGGATCCTGAGCACATGAAAAAGGTAGCTTCGTTGGTTAAAAACGGCACTTTCTTATTGTGCCCTAATGGTAGCCACATGTCTTTGTACGATGACCAACAAGTGTACATGAAGGGGCTAATCAAGTTTATAAAGGACGTTGATCAAGCCAAATAAAAGCCAGGTCGTTAACCTGTTGTTTGATGTTTTAAATGGTACGGTTCTAAATTAGATAGGGCGGGACCGTTAATCACCTTACCCTCGCAGGTAAACCTCGATCCATGGCACGGGCAGTCAAAGCTTTTTTCATCCTGGTTCCATTGTACCACACACTTTAGGTGAGGGCAAATAGCAGTATACGCATGTACCGCACCCTGGTCATCTTTATAAACGGCTACTTTGTGCAGTCCTTCATTCATAATAGCTCCTGAACCATTAGCTAATTCATCCACCGACTTAACATCGCCTCCTTTAAGAAAATCGCCATATTGAATAGCCATGTTTCCGGCCTCTTTTAAAAAGTCGCCGGTAGCTTTCAGGGTAATGCGGCCCGGATCGTAGATTTTACTCCATGGGTTTTCGTTACCCAAAATCAGGTCGCTCACTAACATGCCACCAATGGTACCATGGGTCATTCCATTGCCTGAGTCGCCTGTAATTACATAGGTGATTTCATCCCCGGGGTTTTTGCCAATGAATGCTAAAGAATCAACCGGCTCTAATACCTGGCCCGACCATTTGTATAGTATGTCCTTAATTTGGTCAAACCTTATTCGTGCCCACTTTTCAAGCCGTGCATAGCGTTCTTCCGCAGTCACATCTTCATCGTCTTCCTGTCCTGTTTTATGATCTTCACCGCCTACAATTAATAAATCGTATTGATTGCTGTATGCCTGCAGCCGCACATAATGGTATGGGTTAGTGATCCATTTTGAAGCAGGGTCGCCGGTATCCCACCAAAGAGATTTCTGGTAAACTGAAGCAGGAACCAGGGCACCAATTACATAAGTTCTGTACGCATGTTGTTTGGTATGATGCGTGAACATGTTGTTTATAGGAGAATTGGTGGCAACCACTATATGATTTGCCTTTATAATAAACCCATTAGCTGTTACTTCATGTTCTTTAAAAGCCTCTGCATGTGTACGCGTATAAACGGTTCCACCATTTTCAGTAATGTATTTTACAAGTCCGTTAAGGTATTTAAGGGGATGAAACTGTGCCTGCGCCGGAAAATGAAGGCAAGCGCTTGTCTCTGATGGTATTCCCGGCACATGGTTGAGTAGTGCCGTATGAATGCCAACCTCATGCGTAGCAGTCAGCTCATCGTCCAAAGTTTTCTGCTTATCATTCTCATGCAGAAACAGGTACCCATCCACCCTTGTAAATTCACAATCTATTTGTAACTCACTGGCAGTACGCTCTATAAAATTAATAGCTGCGCTATGGCTGTCTGCCGCAAGCATTGCTTTTTCTTTTCCATGCAATTTTATAATGTCGGTATACCTGTCATCTAAAGCATTTACAACATGTGCTGTTGTACGTCCCGTTTCGCCACTGTATAACAAACCATCTTCTATCAGTACCACTTTTTTACCTGCTTTTACAAGGCAATAAGCTGTTGAAATACCTGCAATTCCACCACCTATTACCAACACATCCGTATCAATATTTGTAGAAAGTGTATCAAAATTTTGTTGGCTTATAGTATCGAGCCAAACGGTTAAATGAGTTCCGGAGGTTTTTTCGCCTGGTTCCAGTGGCATGCCTGTTTGCATAAAATAATTTCTAATGCTGCATCAATTTGTATACCATGGCATTTTTAACTAAAGCCACCTGGCATATTTATCCAACAGGTGGGGAAGGTTGTCTTCAACCCGTGATTGTGTTTGTTTTTATTTTCCTATGCGTTTAATGATAAACCGGAAACATGGAAAGGGCAACAAACCGATCACTTTTCTAAGACGCATTTCTCCCATAATGACTTGTCTAATTAGCCGTCTTGTTTTTTGAAAGCTTATTTTCTACATTTAAAAACATTAATCCTTATGAAATTAGTTTGCAGGCAAAACTTATTAAATTCCATTTTCTGATTGGATTGATGCACGTAAAAGCTGGTAAAATAATTTTCAACCAAACTATATGAATTTAACAGATGAAAGAAAGTTCAACAGGCTAACCAGCCTTCTTGCAAAGCAGTATAACAATACCATACAAACTACCGGTACCATTCCTTTTGCCTTGGCTTTAAAAAATGGTACTACCCATTATTATGGGGGAGAAAAACCAGCTTTTACCCTTACCGTAAACAATGGCCATGGCATAGCTGCGCTAAGCACCATGGATCAAAATACCATAATAGAGGCATACCTGGCCGGTGATATTGAACTTGAAGGGGATTTAATGAAGGTGCTTGCCCTTCGCGAATTATTTAACGATAAGCGAGGCTTTCATTTTGTCTGGCGGTTTATACAGCCTATGTTGTTTGGACAGGTCAGGAGCGACAAAAAATGGATATCCAATCATTATGATACAGAGGCAGCTTTCTTCCTGCTTTTTTTAGATACCCGGCATCGTGCGTACAGCCAGGCTGTCTTTGAAAGTGACTCCGAGCCATTGGAAGAGGCACAAACCCGCAAGCTAAATTTTGCCATCGATGCAGTGCATGCAAAAGCCGGCGACCGGGTGTTGGATATTGGCAGCGGCTGGGGGTCGTTTGTTGAGCATGCTGGCCTAAAGGGAATACAGGTTACCTCGTTAACCATATCGCAGCGGTCGCAGCAATTTGTTCAGCAAATGATTGATCAACAAAAGCTACCCTGCCACGTTTTATTGCAACATTTTTTCGAACACTGCCCCGATGCACCTTACGATGCTGTAATTAATTGCGGTGTTACCGAACATTTGCCGGATTATGCAGCTTCTTTAAAACACTACGATAAATTGTTGAAACGGGGCGGTTACCTGTACATTGATGCCAGTGCCGACAGGCAAAAAAGTGGCCATGGCACCTTTATGAGTAAATATGTTTTTGAGGGAAATGCATCGCTGCTGTGCCTGCACAAGTTTGTGGCTGCAGTGGCCAACAGTCCTTTCGAAATTATTGGGCTTTGGAACGACCGCCACAATTATTACCTCACTACAAAAGAATGGGCAAAGCGTTTGGATGCCAATCGAAGTACCATAGAAAGCAAGTGGGGAGCCAGGCTGTATAAAATTTTTCAGCTATACCTGTGGGGCAGTGCCGAAGGCTTTAGTTCGGGTATGATTGATGCCTACCGGGTAGTACTACAAAAAATGTAACGGTGCCAGCAAAGTGTATAAAAATAAAGGGCGATTGATCTAAAATCAAATCGCCCTTTTAGTAACTAAATTTTACTTAGTTAAACGTAGATTCAATCAATTTTACAAGGCTTTCCTCACTCATTTTGTTTGTTGTACTGGCCTTGGTTTCCGTGTGTTTATACTGCGGTATTTCCGACATGTATTTCATCAATTGCTCCTGCGCCGTACCCGTTCCTGTAATATGCACCTCGTCCGCATTTTGCATGTGGTTCAAAATTTCTTTAAAAAATTTGTGCTGCAAGGTTTTCTCGTCATTGTGCTCCATTTTTTCGCTCGAATTGGGTCTGGCACCCTCGTTGCCGGCATGCCCAATTACGCTGAATGCCGTATCAGATGCATCCGCTCTTCCTACTACAATCGCCTGGTGATTATCCATCCAGATACCAAATTGTTTTTTTTGTTTTTGTGACATAGAATTTTATTTTTTGAAAGGTACTCAATATTTGTACCAGCACTAAAGAGCTTTTTGGTTGTGGGATAATAATAACAACTAAGTCTTGTTGATTAAACAAAAAGGTATCATCTGCACATACAACGTTTGTGGCATAATCTTGTTACCAGTTTAAAAAACTTATTTATGGTACAAGATTCAAATAAAGAGAACAGCCTGGAAAATAAAGAGAAGGAAAAGGCTGATGCTATTGAAAAACAAGAGAAAAGCGACCCACAACTCACTGAATTAAGAGGCTTTATAGATCCTGAAGAAGACCTGGAACCCACTTTACAGGATGGCAAAAAATCTCCTGATAAGGCTGATGAAGAATACGAGAAGGAGTAATTGAGATAGTATAATTTAATGCATTTTCGAGCAAGCCAAGCCCCGGTACCGCAATAAAAGGAACACCGGTTGTTGTTGCTAACTTATTATGGTACCGGCTTGCTCTCCCTGTGCATCTTTAGTGGCGTCGCATTCCGTTCATGGGTATAACAACAGGCAGCAATTATCGGCGGGTTATTTACATTAGATTCGAAATTGATTTATCAGCCTTAACATTTATCTATAAAATAAGCGTAATGCTAAATAACTCCCTAAGCATGCAGGTTTATAGCTACCGGTACTGTAGCAAATAATACTCTCAATTAATACATTTACAGGTATGCCCGAAGGTCCATCTATATTACACTTACGCAATACCCTATTGCCCTTTAAAGGCAAAATTGTAAAGAAAGCCGGTGGTTATGGACCTATGCCAACAGACTGGATCAACGGAAAAAAACTTTTGGATATAGGTACCTGGGGCAAGCACCTGTTATTTGTTTTTAGCAATGGTACGGTAAGGGTACACCTGATGTTATTTGGTGAGGTACGCATTAACGAACGCAAAAAAGTTAACCGGTCTTTTTTTCTTGAATTCGCCAAAGGCGAAATAAATGGCTATGTGGTAAAGGCCGAAAAGCTAAAGGGATCACCGGAGGAAGTTTACGATTGGCGCACCGATATACTGCACAAAGATTTTGATGCGGCCTATGTAAAATTGTTGTTGAAAGAGGAGGCAAAGAAACCCATTGACGATGTGTTGATGGACCAAAATATATTTACCGGTGTTGGTAACAAAATACGCAACGAAGCCTTGTACAGGGCCGGCATCCATCCCCTGAGCATTACTGGTAAAATACCTGCTGCCAAAATAACCAGGCTGATAAAAGAGGTAATGGCCTATGCAAAAATATTTTACAATGCCCTCGAAACCAAAGGTGT
>JANPPB010000544.1:0-9086 GCA_031428295.1 Segetibacter sp.
TGGTGCAGCGGGTTATAAATTTAATAAGCTTCCGGACTTTTTGTTTGGCCGCAGCCGGTTTACACACATTATGCAGGGGGCTTACGCCAAGCCAATTTTATATGTTGGCAATTATAGCGAAAACAGGATTGCCTATAAAGGAAATAACCAGACAGTTACAGAAAGAAGGAACGTAACCTTTGGTGCATTACAGGTTGAACTGGGTAAGCAATGGGTGTTTGGCGATAAATTTTTATTGGACCTCTATTGGGGTTTGGGATATGGTTTTGATAACAAAAAAGGTGATAACATCTATAATGGCTATTATGAAGATAATGGAGCCGCCTACAATTATGCCAACGCACGACTGGGTACCAGTCCGGGTATTTCAACAACGTTTGGTGTAAAATTGGGTTGGTTGTTAAAGAATAAAATGAAATAACGATATGGTATTATTTGCCACGAATGCACGAAGCAGATTTTATTTTGATGATGTTTGATGGCCACGAATGCACGAATAAGCAGATTTTGTTTTGATGATGTTATCAGGTTGCAAATAAAATCTTTCGGCTATCTTGGCAATACACAAGAAGTGTTACCTCAAAACACATTCGTGCATTCGTGGCAACTTTTCATTTTGCCTTTGCATTTTTACTTTTTACTTTGCTATGCTTAACTAAGCTATGAGTAAATATCTCCGTTCCTTACTTACTATATCGATTCCTTTATGTCTTTTGATTTTAGGGTGTAGTACGCCTAAAAGCGATAATCCTCATGTTGAAATACAAACAAGGTTTGGCGATATTGAATTGGAGTTATACGCTAAAAAAGCACCTAAAACTGTTGCAGCATTTTTGTCTTATATCGATTCAGGTTTTTATGACCGCTCTTCTTTTTACCGGGTCATGAACCAGGAAAACCAGGTCATAGACTCGTGGAAGGCCGAACTAATACAAGGGGGCCTTTGGAAGACCAATTACCAAAGAGCAACCACCTTACCCGGCATTCCCCACGAAAGCACGAAGCAAACCGGTATTAAACATACCAATGGTGTTATTTCCATGGCAAGGCTTAACCCCGGTACCGCTACAACCGAATTTTTTATTTGTGTTGGCAACCAGCCCGGCTTTGATTTTGGTGGCGAAAACAATGAAGACGGTCAGGGATATTCGGCCTTTGGAAAAGTAGTTAAAGGCGGTGACGTACTTCAAAAAATATATGCCCAGCCCGATCGCAATCAATCATTCGATCCGCCTGTACACATATTTAAGATTGTAAGAAAATAGCTTCTGACATAAAGGTTGCCTTCCAAACTTAACACCCCGGCTCTCATTCAATTTGTTACTTATCATTTTTTTCCTGTTAAAAAAGGATGACAATGACAATTACAGAAGTTGAGCAATGAAACAGTTTTGTTAAGTAATGAATGCTATAGTTTTGCCCGCATTCACTTATCCTCTTCATTTTAATGCGTCAATTTTTACCAGGAATCTTATTTGCAGCATTATGGGCATCGGCATCGGTAGCAACCAAATTTGGTGTTGCAGTAGCCGATCCATTGGTATTGGCAACAACCCGGTTTTTTATTGCCGGGATAATGATGCTGACTTATGCCTACGTTTTGGCTCCTGCAGGCAACCGGCTGCCAATGGGTAAGGAATGGAAACAATTGTTCATTTTTTCAGTCTTAAATACCAGCTTATACCTCGGGGCTTTTGTACTGGCAATCAAACATGTTTCGGCTGGTATTGGTAGTCTTTCCACTGCAACCAACCCACTTTTCATCATGGTGCTTTCAGCAATATGGTTGAAAAGAAAATTAAAAACGCTTGAAATTGCAGGCGTTGTCCTCGGCCTTTTCGGCGTAGCATTAGCCTGTTATCCTTTGCTATTAAATAGTTATGCAACCATCCAGGGATTATTAATCCTGCTGGTAGCAATGATTTCCGTTTCAACTGCCACAGTGTATTATGCAGCAATAAAATGGACCTTACCTAACATTGTCATCAACGGGTGGCAGGTTTTTTTGGGTGGATGTGTTCTGCTTCCCTTTATGTTACTAACCTCCGATTTTGCAAATAGCCATCTTACAACCACTTTTTGGTTATCTGTTTTCTGGTTGATTGTACCGGTGTCCATCATAGCATTGCAACTTTGGTTTTACCTGGTTAAACTCGATGCTGTAAAAGCATCTCTATGGATTTTTCTATGCCCATTGTTTGGATTTGCATACGCTTACTTCCTATTGGGAGAGCCTATTACGTGGCATACCTTTGTAGGTACAGCATTGGTTATTGCAGGTCTTGCATTGGCCCAGCGACAAAAACTTTCCCCTCTAAAAGTTGAAAAAAAGGTATAAAAAAAGGTCCCTTGCTTATCGAAAGGAACCCAAATTGCCCCTCAAAAAATTTTATTTCTTTATGCTTTTTTAAAAAACACTGGTAATGCCATCTTTGCTTTTAATGATCACTTTTTGTGTGTCATTTTCTGCTGAAACAAAAAAAGCTTCTCCATCGGCATCCTGGTAATTGATCGCCTCAGTAATTCTGTAGCCGGCATATTTTTGTGCAAGTTTAATTTTTGCATTTGTTGGAACCTCATCTGCATTTACCATTTTGCAGGTTGCGATCAACTGGCCATCTCCTCCAAAATAAGCTTCCGTTTCTTTGCCATTGTTTAAGAAGGAGGCTTTCATCATGCCATGTTTGTTGGACCATTCAACTTTACTTGCGTTTTTAAATTCTAATTGTAGGCTGTGCTCCGCCCTAAGGCTAATAATAGATTGTTTAAGTGGCGTAGTTGTTGAATAGGGATAGGAAAAGGGTAATTCCCGACTATTTATTAACCAATAAAACAAAAAACATGAATTCGTTAATAGCAAAATTCTCCATTAAATCAGCTTTGGCTGTATTGGTGTTTACCTTTTTGCAGGTAGTAGCAATTGCACAGGAGGAGATCACTTCTAAAATTACCAAGACCACCACCTCAACTTCCAGCACCTGGTATGCTGAGCCGTGGGTTTGGGTAGTAGGAGCTGCCGTACTAATATTAATCCTCGTTGCATTATTAAGAGGTGGCGGATCTTCAACTACAGCGGGTCGTACTGACCAGGTTACTGTAACAAAAACTACCAGTACTGATATTTAATAAAAAAACCGGTACGGAGGCCTAAACGGCTTTCTGTATCGGTTTATAAAATAAGCTATCAAACTTCCATTGCACCTCCAATGGAAGGGTCAAATTTTTGAGGATATTTTTCTATAATTTTTTAACCCGGTACTATTTAAAGGAAATCCGGAATAATCAGGCGCTTGGTTTTCAATAAAAAAGCCCCTCTCGGCATCGTTCTGTTACCAGCTTAATTTCAGTGTATTATTTCTTCGATCCACGTCCGCCAACCGTTTAGAGGCATCAATGTTAACTTCAGTTATATCTGTTATTTTTCGTTCGGTACTAAAAACGTATGTTGGCCTGGTCCACAACCAGGGTTCATGCATTGTCTGGGGTACTTTATTGTCTTCCTGCTGCTTAGCACCAAACATCAGGTTCAATGGTATATAATGCAATTCTTTGGTTCCATCCTTATAAGTCACTTCAACATCAACCGGCATAGGCATATCACCTAATCTTTTTATCCTGATATTAGTTTTCGAACCTTCCGTCCACAAACTATCAATTGAATAGTTGATGGTTTTAGTAGTGTACACCCAAAATTGTTTGTACCAGTCTAATTGCATACCGCTCACTTTTTCAGCAACTTTTACAAAGTCATCAGGGTTAGGATGTTTAAAACGCCAGGTGCTGTAATATTTCTGCAATATGCTATCGCGAACAGAGGCACCAGTTATATATCCCAATTGCGATAAAAACACGGCACCTTTTGCATAGGCCGCATTACTGTAAGCATAATTGGTACTGAAGAAATCTGCCGGAGTAATCATGGGTTCCTCCAAACCACTTTGCACCAAACGGTAGTAACTATTGTAATTATCATCCTGCTCAAATGTTTGCTTATTACGCAAGGTGCTTAAAATGCGTTCGCTGGCATAACTGGTAAAGCCCTCGTCCATCCAGGGGTAAAGAAATTCGTTGGTTCCCATCATACCCTGATACCAACTATGCATCCACTCATGTATAGCAGTACCAATGCCGGCACTTTTTAAAAGGGTGGCCATTGGGTATTCCATGCCACCATCTCCTGCTTGTATAAACGAATAGTTTTTATAAGGATAAGCACCATAAGTTTTAGCCATTAATGGGTAAGCCAATGCTACAGTGTCAGCAAGCTTTTGCCAGTTTGCCTCAATGCTGTCCACGTTTTTGTGCACCACATATACAAGTGGCCCTCCGGGTATTTCCCTTTTAATCATGGTATAATACGGATCGGCAGCCCAAACAAAGTCGTGCACCTTTAAAGCGGCAAATTTCCAGGTAAGTGTGTTACCGGTTGGCTTCATAACTTTTAACTGGGGGGTTGAATATCCAAAACCAATTTGGTTAGGGTTTTGTAAAGTGCCCGTTCCGGCAACCATATAATTTTTATCAAGGGTGATGTTTACATTATAGTCGCCCCAAACGCCATAAAATTCCCTGGCAACATAAGGGTTGGGATGCCAGCCTTCATAATCATACTCAGCCAGTTTTGGATACCATTGGCTCATGCTGTACCTAACACCCTCTGCGTTATCACGGCCGCTGCGTCTAACCTGCAGGGGAACCTGGGCCTCAAAGCTTACTTCCATTAATGTTTTCGATAACGGAAGTATGGGTTTATCCAACACCACTTCCAAAATTGTTTCTTCTTGCTTTAATAGCTGACGCTTACCATTAACCGAAACATAGGCCACTTTCTGATAGCCAATTTCATCGGGTTTTAGGTTAAGTATCCGGTCTTTAACACGAGTGTCCCAGTCAAGCACATCCTGGCCTTGTTTGTTTTTGCCTAGCACAGTTTTGCCAAGTTCGCGGCTGCGGGCATCCATAATGCTGTTGGGCTGAAATGCATTCCAATAAGTGTGAAAAAATAAGCGGGTAAGTGTGTCCGGCGAGTTATTGTAATATTCAATTTTCTCAATGCCCTTTGCAATATTCGTTTGTACATCAAGGTTTACATCAATATCGTAAACAATACGCTGCTGCCACCTGTCGGGCTGTGCAAATGCCGGTGTTAAAAAACCAATTAAAACTAAGCCTGCTAAAAATTTTTTCATTTTTTATTACTTCCTTTTATTAAAAGTTTACATCGTCTTTTACCAATTGCCCTGTTGTGGTAAAGTACAGGTTGCGTTTGGTTATGTCGCCCCGCTTTACAACAACTTTGTACAAAAGTCCTTTCTCATGATCGTCAATTTCAATGGCCTGGCGTATGGTGTATGCCGCATACTTGCTTTTTTTAAAACCATCGTTAACGGCTCCAGGTATTTTGGAAACCAGCAATTGCTTTTCTGTTTTTTGCCACTCGCCTTTAGAGTTGAAGGTTGCTTTTACTTTCTCGTTTTTCTGCTCAAAATCTGCCTGAAAAACGGTGATCTTATCTTTCCATGACACGTGCGATGCTTTGGGAAATTTTGCATCGAAGCTGTCGGTAACTTCTGAGGGAATGTCTCTGAATTGAGCATTGGCTGTAACTAACAAACAGCTTAAAAGGAATGATAAAATAAGTTTGGTAAACATGATTGTAAATTTTGGATTTAGGGTTAAGAATTAGCACTAAATAAAATCAGTTTCATTGTCATCGGCAGTTACAGCAGACCTTTTAATTTTCTGAAGGCCTTCAACCACAATAACAATTTCGCCTTTTACATTTTTTTGCGAAAAATAAAAGCAAACATCGTGCAAAGTTCCCCTTTTGGTTTCTTCAAACATCTTTGTTAACTCGCGGCTAACACTACATGGCCTGTCGGGTCCGAAATATTCTTTAAACTCTTCCAAAGTTTTTACAAGCCGCATAGGGCTTTCATAAAAAACCATGGTTCTTTCTTCGTTCGCCAATTGTTTAAGTAAGGTCTGCCTGCCTTTTTTCAGTGGTAAAAAACCTTCAAAGGTAAATCGTGAAATGGGCAGACCACTGTTAACCAAAGCGGGTACAAAAGCTGTGGCGCCTGGCAGGCATTCTACTTTTATATCAAGCTTTGCACATTCGCGTACCAGCAAAAAAGCCGGATCAGAAATGCCCGGTGTACCAGCATCTGTTATTAAGGCAAAGGTTTTTCCGGCCACTAACTGGTCGGCAATATGCTGTACAATTTTATGTTCGTTGTGTTGATGATAAGGAGAAATTGGCTTCGAGATATTGTAATGTTGCAATAGCTTGGATGAAGTACGGGTATCCTCTGCAAGGATGACATCCACGCTTTGTAAAACCTCTAAAGAGCGAAGCGTAATATCTTTTAAATTACCTAAAGGCGTGGGTACGATGTAGAGCATGAGAGAAGTAAAAAGGCAAAATTAAAAAGTAAAAATTGTAGAACAGGGCTTCAACGCGATACCTGATTTCCGATTCCCTGATGACTGATAACAGATACCTGACCCCTCCTCTTCTAGTTAATCATTTCAATTTCGTAGAATTCCATTACCGGGTTGGCCAGTAATTTTTTGCTTGCCGTATCAGCCAATGCTTTGGCTGCATCTTCGCTTTCAGCCTCTATTTGCAGGGTAATATGCTTACCAATGCGTACATCTTCAACACCCTTTAAACCTAAATTTTTTAAACCGCCCATTACAGCTTTTCCCTGTGGGTCTAAAAGATCTTTAAGAGGCATTACTTTAATCTGAACATTATAAGTCATCTGTAATATTTAAGTGGGCAAAGTTATTAATTGAGGCTCATATAAATTCAGCAGCAAGAATGGTAGCCAGTCTTAGGTTTTGCTGTTCAAAGTTTTTGAATGAAACCTACAGTTGTGAAGACCCCGGCTGTGTAAGCAACGAAACAACTACATAGGTGATAAATACAAGCGGCACCGCCATCCATTGAAAAAGCAAAGCTGAAACAATGGCTACGCCAAGCAGGATTAGCTTAGGCAGATTGGTCCGTACACTAAGGTCTTTAAACTTTAATGCCATCATGGGTAAGGCCGAAACCATCAGGTAACTTACCAACAGTATAACTGCATACCAAAACCAGGGTGAGAATATGAGTGATAATATCCAGGGTACATTTGAATACCAGTAGAGCAAAGGGAAAGAAGCAACCAACAAGCCGGCAGCAGGTATAGGAACACCTTTAAAACCAAAAACCTGCATGGTATCTACATTAAACCTAGCCAGTCTGTATGCTCCTGCACAAGGCAAAATAAAAGCAGGCATCAACCATAAAATTGAAGTATCCAGCCCATTTAGTTGCTGCGAAAAAGCGAGTCGCAAAAACTGGTAAATGATCATTCCCGGAGCCACACCAAAACTTACCACATCAGCAAGACTATCTAATTGCCTACCTAACTCAGAGGTTACATTGCAAAGCCGGGCAACCATACCGTCAAAAAAATCTATTAAGGCGGCCAAACCAATAAACAAAGAAGCCAGGTAAATTTTCTCGGGCAACATCAATAACAATTCACCCTCGCTGCCACTAACTGTAACCATTCCATTTTGCAAAATAGCGGTAATGGCCAGGCACCCACAAAACAAGTTAAGGAGCGTAAATATGTTAGGAACAATTTTCATATTAAATTAGAAGGGGTGCTTTTTGGTATGGAATGGGCATAATAAAATGTAGTAATAACCTCTTTATGGCTTCATTAGTTTTTCAATATCTGCTGCTTCAATAGGTATGGTTTTCATCAGGTCTTTATTGCCGGTTTTGGTAATCCAGAAGTTATTTTCGATGCGAACGCCCATTTGTTCTTCTTCAATGTAAATACCGGGTTCAACAGTAAACACCATGCCTTCTTTAATTGGCTCTACCCTTGTACCAAGGTCGTGCACATCAATACCCAGGTGATGCGAAATGCCGTGATACAGGTATTTACGATAGGCACGATTTTCTTTGTCTTCGTTTTTAATATCCTGCTTGCTAAGCAATCCTATTTTAAAGAATTGTTTGGTGGCTTCCTCTCCTACTTTATCGGTATAATTTATAATACTTATCCCTGGTTTTAATATGCTTGCTGCATACTTATGAAGATGAAGACAGGCATTGTACACTTCTTTTTGGCGCTTAGTAAAAACCCCGTTAACCGGAACTGTACGGGTAAGGTCTGCAGCATAATTGCCGTAGTTGGCGCCAAAATCCATCAGTATCATTTCGCCATCTTTACACTCTGCATTGTTCGACACATAATGCAACGTACGGGCACGATCGCCACTGGCAATGATGCTTCCATAAGCTTCGCCTTTTGCCCTGTTGCGTAAAAATTCGTGAACCAGTTCCGCTTCAATTTCATACTCCATTACACCGGGCTTTATAAACTTAAGTAACCTTCTAAAAGCCTTTTCGGTAATGGTTATTGCCTGCCTGATCACTTCAACTTCCAGTGCAGTTTTTATAGCCCTTAGGTTTTTTAGAATTCGGGCAGAACGCTCATATTGATGAAGCGGATAGCGGGCCTTCATTTCTTGTACAAAGCGGTAATCACGTGTTTCAATTAAACTAGCCTTACGATCGTTCTCGTTTGTATTGAGATATATTATTTCAGCAAGATGAATCCATGGTTGCAATAAAGCATCCAGGCTATCGAGCCAAACTATGGTTTTTATGCCTGATATTTTAATGGCTTCATCGGCACGTAAGCGTTTGCCATCCCACTTTTCTTTCAGTTCGTTTGGGCGAACCAATACCAAAACTTCCCGGTACTTTTCATCAGGATTATTAGGGAATAACACGAGCATGCTATCCTCCTGCTCTATTCCGGTAAGCCAGTACAAATCGCTGTTGGGAATATACCTGTACAAGGCATCAGCATTAGACGGCATTTCATCGTTGCTATTAAAAATAGCAATGCTGTTCATCTTCATTTCCTTAATAAAACGTACCCGGTTTTGTGTAAAGATTGAAGGGTTGAGCATTAAGTATTTCATGTAAAAATTTTGGCCCGTGCAAGATACAAGTTTGGCTATATAAAAAAACCGCCTCCTGCGGGGAGACGGCTTCGAGCAATATTGAACTG
>JANPPB010000545.1:0-6912 GCA_031428295.1 Segetibacter sp.
CAATGCAATTAAAAAGTAGGCACCAAAGTATGCGGCCTGCAGCAGGGTAGATCGTTGTTTGTTAATGTTTAGTGTTTCCTGAAAATGCTTATTGAGCACATCCAGCAAACCATACGCTAATCCCCATAAAAAAAATAAAGAGGTAACCAAAATGATAGGTAGTAAATAATTGGCTCTGCTATTGGAGGATGCAGTTAAGGTGGGGGATACAGGTGACAGCATTCGTTAGTTTTGAGGTGATGAAGCATTACGTTTTTAAAATAAAACACGTGGCATGAATGTACTTAACTTGAAGGATGATTAAACAAAAAATGGCATTTGATGAAGGCTGAATCAAAAAATAAATATTTTGAAAATGTTAGTTTGTTTAAACACTTTGAAAGGTGAGCAATGCATGTTGAGTGGCTGTATGAAGGTCTCTCCACACCCTGTTAATTTCGGTATCGGTGGCTGCAGCCATCAGGCCACAGTAAGGGTACAAATTATCGACCGCTTTGCGGGATGTATGTGCAAGCTGCCTGCTTTGGATACTTACTTGTTGCAATAGATGATTGTTTTGGGGGTCATTCCAGGATGCCGTTAGTGCAGTATAAAAGTTGGTTCGGAATGTATTTAGCCGGGTTTGATTTTCAATCAGTGCATCAAACATCATTTGCCTTTTCTTAGCAGATTGCTCTGCAAAAAGCAATGCCTTTTCTTCAAAAACAGGTTTACATAAATCAACAAAATGTACAGCCATGCCCGAAAGGTTTGCTGCAAGTGTTGCTTCGGCTAATTGTAAAAAAGGGTAACTGTACAAAGCATCTTGCACAAAGGCTGCATCAGGCCCGATCCTGAAACAACGGTCTTGGGGAACGAATACATTATCGATTGTATAGGCATCGCTGCCGGTTGCTATCATGCCTATATACTTGCAACCCTGTAAAAGTCTAACATCTTTATGGTCAAGAATAAAGGGAAGAATTAAAGACGCTCCGGTAGCGGTCAACAGTGGCTCCTGGTTTTTGGTAATAACACAATTGACAGTAATATGGGTAGCATGATGAACGCCACTTGCATACTTCCACGTACCGTTAATGAGATAGCCTTTACCTGTTATTTCAGCAGTGCCTGATGATGCACCGCTGCCTGCAACACATAATTGTTCATGCTTAAAAATTTCAGATGCTGCCAAAGAATCTATAAAGGCTCCAAACCATCCGGCTCCGCTGCATAAAGTTACCACCCATCCTAAGCTACCATCGGCCCAGCTTATTGCCTCTTCTAAGTGTACAACAGCAGGCAAGTCCAAACCCTGGCCACCATACAATGCTGGTACCATCATTTTAAACCATTGCTCCCGGTAAATCAATTCGAGTAATTGAGGAGTAAGCTTGCCGCTCTTTTCGGCTAATAAAGATTGTTGGCGTATAAGACTTACGTTATCGAAACTTATAAACGCCGAAGGATGCCGGATAATGTTACTCATAAACTAAGGGGGCCGATTGTTTTTTTCGATAGATGTTGCGCCATTCGATATAACCAAAAATAGCCACTACAAAAAGTATACAGGTTAAAACTGAAAACATAGCCAAATGCTTATGAAACAATAACGGGATGGCAAATGCATTACTGATATTCAATAATATCCAATTTTCAAGTTTGCGCTTTGCTAATAACCACATTCCCGCCCAGGCTGTTGAAGTGATCAGGGCATCCCAAACCGGCACGTCTGAAGGTGTAAATTTTTTTAGAAGTACATAAAAAACCATCCATCCACCCAAAGAAATAAGCGCAGTAATGAACCATTCTTTTTTTGTTGTCTTTGTAATACCAACGGGAACCGCATCTTTTTTATGCAACCAATAGTACCAGCCATAAATACTCATTACCAGATAATAAAGATTGAGTACAGACTCAGCATACAATTGAACATTAGCCAGCAAAAACACCGAAATTAATGTGGCTACAATACCGGCAGGGTATAGCCATATGCTATTTATTTTTGCCAGCAACACTTCAGTTACACCAAATACCACAGCTAACCATTGTATAATACCCGTTTGCGATACCTGCTCTGTAAACTCCTGTATCCAGCCTTTCATTCTTTAAACGCTTTGTATGAATTTAAATTTATGTTTACCTGTTGATTTTGATGGTTAAACCTCCATGTTTTGACCAGGTAATATGTCTGCATCTATAACTATTAGTTTTGGTTTTCCCTCCACAACCGCCCGGTATTGTTCCATATCAATGGCATTCTCGCTTTTGGCAATAACCACGGTGGCTACAGTGTTGCCAATAAAATTGATGATTGCCCTTCCTTCACTCATAAAACGGTCGACACCTATCAGTAGCGCAAGGCCTTCTATCGGTATAACTTTCAAGGCTGTCAAGGTTGAAGTCAACACAATAAATCCACTACCTGAAACACCGGCGGCGCCCTTACTGGTTAACATTAATATTCCAATAATGGTCAGCTCCTGCCCTATGGAAAGATCGATCCCAAAAACCTGTGCAAGAAAAATAATAGACATGCTCAGGTAAATGGTTGTTCCATCGAGGTTGAAACTGTAGCCTGTTGGTATTACCAAACCAACCACTTCTTTCTCGCACCCGGCAACCACCAGTTTTTGAATTATTGAAGGCAACACAGCTTCGCTGCTGCTTGCACCCAAAACAATCAATAGTTCTTCTTTAATATATCCTAACAATTTCCATAAGCTAAAGCCATAATAGCGGCATATTAAATTGAGTACAATAAAAACAAATAAGAGACTGGTTGCATAGAAAGTAAACAGCAGTTTTCCCAAAACAGCAAGGGTGCCAAATCCAAACTTACCTATGGTATAAGCCATTCCGCCAAAAGCGCCAAGTGGGCTTAATTTCATTGCCATCTTTAGTACATTAAACAGCACCTTATTTATCTTCTCAAAACTTGACAATATACTCGTGCCGTTTGCCCCAAGGCGTTGCAAGCCTATAGCAAATAGTACACTAAAAAATAGCACTTGTAAAATATCGCCTTTGGCAAATGCTTCTACCACATTTGATGGTATAATATGACTGAAGAATTCGCCCCAGTCTATAGTTTTGGTTTGCGTGGATACAGCCGTAGCGGCATCGGTTGTTGCAGGCGTATAATTAACGCCGGAGCCCGGCTTAACCACGTTAGCTGTTACCAACCCTATAACAAGGGCAAGGGTAGTTACTACTTCAAAATAGATCAATGCTTTTCCTCCAACCCTGCCCACTTTTTTTAAATTACCGGCACCTGCAACCCCTGAGACAATCGTAAAAAATATTACAGGAGCTATCACCATTTTTATCATGTTAATAAAAGTTTCACCCATAAGCTTTGCTACCGGTGCAAATGATGGATATAACCAACCCACTAAAACACCCAGGATAATGCCGATGATCACCTGTATGTAAAGGACTTTTAAATATTTCATTACTATGTGGTGCGCTAAAATTGAGGTTGAAAACTACGTACTTATCATTAAAGAGCAGAGGGCATTTTTTTGTAGACCCGATGGATATAAGGCAGTAATCATTGTGTGGTTGAAAGCAGTTAATTACCAGTTTTAAAAACCAGAGCTGCAAAAATGAGGTAATGAAAAAACTTAAAACATGCGGGTATTAAAATACCAGGCATGCCTTAAGTTTGGTAATATGTATGATCGCAATTTTAAAAGAAAAATGGCAGCTTATAAACCTTACATGTTTATAAGCTGCCCAATAACATCCTGAGGTGTGGTAGGATTACCCATGGCATTTACCTGCTCAAAATAGTTGTACCATCCTGCTCCTTCAACCAACTTCTCAAAACTTTCTGCAGACTCTACTGAAGGAAACTTCCAAACTGCAAAAAAGTCGTAGTCTACTTTTTTATAAGTGCTTTGGTCTATCGAACCCCAGTTTATAATTTCAACGCCGCTCTCTACCATTTGCTGGATAGCTGGCCCCAATTGAGTCATAAAATTACCCCGTTCTTCTTTTGAAAGATCGATCCATGCTTGTGTTGCTTTCCATAGTTCAATATACATTTTCATAATAAGGCAATTTAGTTTGATGAACAGGTAATGTAGTAACTAATTGTCTATTGAAGCACAAAGTATTAGGAGCCTATTATATTTTTAGTGCAGTAAACGTTTAGGGCGATGGTGGGGAAATAGAATTACGTCAGCCCAACATAGCATTAAAGCTAAATTGGAATACTGAACCCGAGCCTTTGTTAGTTAACCCTACAATTGCCAAGCCCCTGTTGCCTGTTAGCGTTATTCTTTTGGTCTGATTGGTATCCAAATTTCTTCTTCTGAGTTTGGGTCGTTGTTTTTGTATTTGTCTCCCAATGTTTCAAAATGTGGCCTGTCGTCTAATAAATAGTTGGTTGAATTTGGCAACCACGTTCCAAAAATGTACTCAAATATTTTAGTGTCGGTACTTAACCCTTTGTAATCAAAAACTGCATAAAGTCCGCCTATCAAAGTAAAAGTTTCCATTTCATTAGGAACGGTCTTAAAGTCCGCTACTTCAATGGCCGCCCACTTTTCAAATTCCGCTTTAAGATTAAAAAAGGCAAAGTCAAATGATTGAGGGTACACTGTTATAGAAAATAATTCAGCCGTCAAGTTGCTTTTAATATCTTTTCGTCTTGGCATAAATGATTGCCAAAGTTTGAAAGTTTGATTATCGGCTAATGACGTTGTTATTCGCTTGCCAATTAGTTTTCGTTCGGTCAAAGTTTCAATTCTCGGTTGCAAATTAATTTGTCTAACCATTTCAATATTTCTTTTATCTCTGTTCAAAATTTGTATGTTGTCGCATTACGCTTGCAGGCAACTCTACACTTGTGTTGGTATAAGTTGGAGCCAGGTAGGATAAAATAATTGTAATCCGGTGCTACTTCAATTTTTATGGGTGGAAATATAGAAGTATGATTTTTGGTTGTTAAGCGGCCTTACCACAACAACACTTTCCGGAAAGACGATGCCCTTGTCGTTTTTAGAAATGGCATATTCCAAAAATTCCCTTTCAAACCATAACACAAACTCGTTTATCTGGTAAGTTGGTGCTTCTATGTTTACAGTTTGAACAACATCTTTTTCCAGTTCTACGCTAACAACAAATCTTCCGGAGGAATCATTAAAAATCATTCGTTCGCGGTTGGGAGAAATGCTGCTATCTGTAAATTTTACTGACAAGCGCTGTTCTATCAGGCCCATCATAGCCAGGGTATTTTTTAAAGGACCGCCTACCCATTCAGGTGGTTGCGCAAAGGTTGCAATGGGTAGCAACGATAAAAGAAATAACAGTTTTTTCATACGAATTGGTAGTGTTTATATATTGAATATTCAACAGGGGGCAAATTACAACTTCACTTTCATTTATGTTTTTAGGCTGCTTGCTTTTGTAATTTCCCTGATGTATTTTTCAAAATGTCGATCCAACATTAAAGAAAATATTTATGAAACCAATCAGCCTGCCAATCCCCGCCTTCCGCTTCATTCAAATTTCTCTTCTTTCGTTTTTATTGTTTTTTGCCTCCTGCAAGGTGCAGTTAGTTTCTAATTACGATGCAGAGCTATCCAATGAGATTAATGCAACGGCAAAAAAAGTGGACAATTTCTATTTGACCATGCAGGAAATTCCTGCTACAAACAGGCAGTTCTCTAACTTCTCACCTTCGTATATTGACATTGAAGTTGACCTGAATTCGCTGGTAACAAAAAATCGTGTACGCCCCCTGAATACGGAAAGCACACGCATTGCCGAGATCACCCTTCAATTGTGGGAAAAGTATAAAGAAGAACATAAAAAAGATAATACCCTATCGAACGGCCTGATTAAACTAAATAAGAAAACTTTCAGCGATATGTTTTACGCCATGCAGGTAGCTGAGGAAGGAAAAAAGGTTTCAAAGAGTGTAAATCCATAAACTATAAAATATTCTATATGCCAATCAAATTCGATTTAAAAGATACTTTTGATGAGATGTTATCCAGCGCAAAGCAAGTTGCCGGCGAAAGTGGAAAAGAAGCAAAAGGAGTAGCCTCACGCTTTTTGCAAAACCGCAAGGAGCGTTTGCAACTACTTGCTGAGTTACGATTAGCGGGTGAGCTGCCAGACGAAAAATTTAGGTCGAGACTTGAAGACGAAAAACTGATTTTGGAGGCCGAACTAAAAGCAATGGCTGTCATTTCAAAATCAACGGCACAAAACACTGCCCAGTCGGTGATCAATATTTTTCAATCTGCTGTAGTTAAAGCCCTCCCCGAAGTTTTAAGAGCAACTTAGATGCTCCCCTCTTCTTTAAGAATAAAATTATAATAGCTCAGTTCAGTTATTACTTTTATGCAGTGCTGTTAGCAACTGCATTTTTTTGTTGTTATACAACAGCATCAACTTTTAAGATGGGCATACAAAAGTTTTCAATCAAACAAGTGATCTAAAAAAATTTAATACATAGTAATTTGAATAAGGTTCATATTTAAACACGAACGACAATTATTAACTTTAAACTGTATGCCGACAGTTTTATTTATTTTAGGGTGGAGACTTTATTTTTATGCGAATGAAAGCAAAGAGCCAATTCATATTCATGCAGAGAAAGGCAATATGGAAGGTAAATATTGGATTTTAGTTGATGAAATGGAACTAAAAGAAGATGTTGCACTTATTGCTTGAACACAGCCTTTGATACATTAGTAGATTCATGGAATAACTTTTTTAAATCGACAACATGATAGGAACACATAAAATAGAGACAATTCATTTCAATCAAGATTTTATTATTCTAAATATTGATGGTAATGAACTTACAATTCCATTGGATAAGCTATCAAGCAGACTTAAATCTGCAAGTGAAATAGAGAGAGCATTCTACAAAATTTCACCATCCGGTTATGGAATACATTGGCCTTTAATTGA
>JANPPB010000546.1:0-1855 GCA_031428295.1 Segetibacter sp.
CAACTCATGTGATTAATTTAATTAAGAAAAGATGCTATGAAAATTTATAAGTACAAGGGAGCTCCGCCACGGCGGGGACTATTTTGACCAAATAACTTTAGCTCGTCCCAAAAAAATAGAGCGACAATTTGAAATGCACCCTTTTTAATTTAATCCCCCTTTGCTGTAATGATAAATATGTACCTTCAAAGTAATAATTTTAATAAGAGTTTTCTATGGATAATACAAACCATTTTACCAACGAAAATGAGCTTGCATTTGGGTCGAGGCGTGATTTTTTAAAACAATCCACCATGCTTACTGCGCTTGCTTTAACTCCTGCCGCCATTATCAAAGCAGGTGAGTATGATGAAAACATTGCTTCAGCTTTAGAAAAATTACCGCTTACGCTTGAGGTAAATGGCGTAACCCACAAACTTGCAGTTGAACCAAGGGTTACGCTGCTCGATCTGCTTAGGGAACAGCTACACCTTACCGGCACTAAAAAAGGATGCGATCATGGTCAATGCGGTGCATGTACAGTTCATGTAAATGGTGCCAGAATCAACTCGTGCCTTACGCTGGCTATCATGCAGAACGGACAAAAAATTACCACCATTGAAGGCCTTGCACAGGGCGAACAATTGCACCCTATGCAAGAGGCATTTATAAGGCATGATGGTTTTCAATGTGGCTATTGTACCCCCGGACAAATTATGTCGGCCGTGGCATGTATAAACGAAGGCCATGCAAACACCAGGGATGAGGTACGTGAATTTATGAGCGGAAACATTTGCCGTTGTGGCGCTTATCCAAATATTGTTGATGCCATTTTAGAAGTTAAACAGGGAGGAAAAAAGATATGATACAGTTTGAATACGTAAAGCCAACTACGCAAAAAGCTGCGGTGAACGCGGTAGCTAAAAACAGTAACGCCCAGTTTATAGCAGGGGGTACCAACCTGGTAGATCTTATGAAACGTGGGGTTACCGCCCCCCAAAAACTGGTAGACATTAACAGCCTTCCTTTAAAAGAAATTAAGAAAAATACAGGTAATTTATACATAGGAGCTTTGGCATTAAATAGCGCTGTAGCCGACAATAAACTGGTATTACAACACCAGCCACTACTGGCACAGGCACTTGCTGCGGGGGCCAGCCCGCAATTACGAAATATGGCTACTGTTGGTGGTAATATAATGCAGCGCACCCGCTGCTCCTATTTTTACGATACTGTTTTGCCATGCAATAAAAGGGAACCAGGCACGGGTTGCAGTGCAATGGAGGGATACAATCGTATGCATGCTATTTTTGGGGCAAGTGCATCGTGCATAGCAGTACACCCCAGCGATATGTGTGTGGCCCTGGCTGCCCTTGAGGCTGTGGTTGTTGTAAGTGGACCTGCCGGCGACCGGCGCATACCCTTTGCAGACTTTCACCGCTTACCGGGTGAAACGCCCCAATTTGACAACAACCTTAAAAAAGGAGAACTGATTGTAGCAGTTGAAATACCTGACAATACTCTTGCTAATAATGTGTATTACCTGAAAGTGCGTGACAGGGCATCGTATGCTTTTGCTTTGGTTTCAGTGGCTGCCGCTTTACAATTAAATAATGGAAGAATTGAAAAGGTAAGGCTGGCTATGGGTGGTGTAGCACACAAACCCTGGCGGTTGTTTGAGGCTGAAAACATGCTTGTTGGCAAAGAAGCTTCAACGGAAAACTTTAAGGCAGCGGCCCGGGTAGCAATGGCAGGCGCAAAAGCTTATGAACACAATGCATTTAAATTAAAGATGGCGCCAAATTCAATACTTGAAGCGCTAAGGGTTGCAGCAGGTATTGAAGCATAGAGTTTAATTCTATAACTGATTTTAAAA
>JANPPB010000547.1:0-9019 GCA_031428295.1 Segetibacter sp.
ATGTAAAACGTCTTGCTTCAATTGGTAAAAACTAATGGGTTAATTGGGTGAAGGTAATGGAGTAGATTGAACGGGTAGGAATGACATCCTTGTTTTAATTACTTTGACAGGAGATCAATCAACACAACTGAGATAGAAGGCTTTCCTTTATTTCTGCCCATCCGTGCTTCTTCCCAATAAAACAAACTTGTTGCTATCTATCAATAATATGTAGGCTTTTAAACCTCAAATTATTGCAACATTTTTCTAATGTAAACGCTGCTTCATTTAAAATAAGTTATACCTAAAATCATTCTGCTTTCACTTTCAACTAAATAACCGCATGAATTTGATTAGAAAGGTTAGCATTAGAAATAACATAACTAATAATATTTATCTCGTTGCTACCACACTTTCTAAAAACCTCAATACTGTCCAGGTGCTCAGTTGACCTGCGGGCCCATTTAGAGTCCAGTCGAAACCGTGGGTAGCCCATGGCAGGTATAGTTCGTAATGAGAAGCATGTACATTATCCAGTTTAGCCGACAGTCTTTCGCTGTGTTGATATGATACCAGCGGATCATTTTTTCCGTGGATCAATAATGTAGCAGGGGTAAAGCTGGTGGCTGTGGTGGTAGCAGAACTGCTGATGTATTGATTTGGAACTTTATTGTAGGGTCCGCCAAGATAGTCTGCCATTACCTTACGGCTGTTTAATACAAGGGGGTTAGTGGGATTGGCAAAGCCCCATACCATATCGGCCGGTCCGTAAAAGCTGATGACACCTTTGATAGAGGCATCGTGTAACAAGTTGGCTGCCGACAAAACGATCTGCCCGCCGGCGCTCCTCCCCAATAAAACAAACCGGTTGCTGTCAATTGATAGTTTATCAGCATTAGCCTTTAAATATCGTATTGCGGATGAAAGGTCTTGAATGGGTGCCGGAAACAAATGTTTGGGTGCAAGCCTGTAATTAATCGACGCGACATGATAGCCTGCTTTTGCCAGTTCACTGTTTAATTCTGGCAACTGTTTGTTATCTCCGCCTGCCCACGAGCCGCCATGCACTACAATCACACAAGGTCTTTTTACGGTTGCCGTGGTGGCATAAAAGTCAAGTGTGAGCGTTTGGGATACATTGTAAGTAAAGGTTTTGTAAGTAATCTGCTTTTTGAAATAACCAGCAAGCATTTGACTAAAGCTGAATGGGTTTGTTGGGATAGCCTGGTTGGTAAAGAGGGGATTAGTTTTTACTTCCTGCTTTATTTTGGCCGATAGCCGGTATGCTTGCACAACCGGCAGCGAAAAAAAGATCAGGGTTACAATGCCGGCGATAGAAACGATGGGAGTAAATCTTTTATGCTTGTTAGGTAAAAATAGCAAGGCAAGTGTAATAAGGAAAAATACCCAGCAAAATTCCGTTACCAGAATAGATACATACCACAGCAAATTGGTAGGTGCGTTACATACAGTTAGCAGAGATAGAAGGAAAAATATTATAATGGCGATTAACCTGATCATTTTAAAGTGGGATTTAGTAGGAGAAGTTATATGAATTTAGGTTACTTCATTGCCTCCAACACCCGTTTTACCAGCCCATCTATATCCTTTGATTCTATCCAGCGTGCAACTACTACCAGGTCGTGGTTAGCATCAACATAAATAATATTGGTGCCATTGCCCACATGTACAAAAGCGGTAGCCGGTGCAGAAGGCATATATTTTTTGTTGGTGTTTAAAAAGAAGTTGCAATAGCCGTAGGTATCGTTGGCAGGGGTTGGCGTAAGCGATTGTTGTATCCATCGTTCGCTAATGAGTTGCTGGCCGTTCCAGTTTCCATGGTGTAATGTTAGCAGTCCAAAACGGGCCATATCGTATGCGTTAATAAACATACCACCGCCCCAATGGCCGCCTCCACTTACTGATTGAACAGCTTGTCCATCCAGCACGATCCACGAGTTACTGTAGCCGGTCCATCGCCAGGTATTGCTTGCACCAATGGGGTCCATAATGTTTTGCCTCAGTACCTGCGGCAGCGGCATACGCCAAACATTGGTGGCAGCAAGAGCAAGTGCATTTACCCTCACATCGTTGTATTCAAACACACTACCGGCGGCATTACGTTTACGGCTCAGCCAGGTAACAGCATTTGCATCCGGACGGTCAGCCCAATCGGGTTTTCCCCATAATGTACCTTCCCAGTCGCTGGTCTGGCGCAGCATATCGTTCCAGGTAATGGTTTGGTTATGGGGGGTGTTGAAAGGGCTTAGCAACATAGGAATACCTAATTGTTCTGCAGAACGTTCAGTATGTGTAGGATCATATACTTCCACAAAGGGTACATATGCTACTACTTTATCAGCAACGTTTTTTATGAGTTTGCGATCAACAGCCAGCCCAACCACGGTTGATAAAAAACTTTTGGTAACACTGTGGGTCATATCTACGCGGTTGGGTTCGCCCCATTCGGCCACTATGTAGCCTTTGTGAACGATGATTCCTGTTGGCTCGCCGCGGTCAGCAAACGGGCCAATGCCTTCGCCATAAGGCTCCTTGCCAAAGGTCATGGCCTGCGACAGTTCCATGCTGCGGGTTTGTTTGGTCTCTTTGTCTTTCGCAAATTGTATGGCTGCCGAAAGTCTGGCTGTATCAAAAAAGTTGGTTGCCGGTAGGTGCAGCCATTCGCCGGCAGTGGGAAAGTAGGTTGTTGGCTGTTTGCTGGTAGTGGTTTTTTGGCTAAAGGAAATTGATGAAAATATCAATAAAGCACATAATAGCGTGGCAAGGTGTTTCATGAATTAAAGGTAGGATGGTAGTAAACAATTGCCGTTGAAAACTCAATCCTGCTATGGTGGTAAAAACAATACACCAATCGAGAATGATACAATGTTTCATTCATAAAAATGAGTACCCAAAGAACAAGTTACTGCTATCTTCAAAAAAAGAATTTCTGTTTTTTTTATTCTTATGGTGGATAAACTTATAAGACAATTGGAGTATGCCACTGCGACCTCAGCCCTTTAACAGGCATTGTCAAGTGCATGTATTTGGGCATTTTTATTCGTTGTTATATGCTACATGGCTTTCAACATAGGAAACAATCTCTTTTTTTCTTCATCATTTGGCTGGGCTCCATATTCGCATATTTCAAAAGCCTCGGCATGTTTTATTTGTGCAGCCCTATCATTGCCATACCATTTAACCAACGACGATCTTACATCTGTTGTTATAGTTCCTACCCGGTTTTGCCCAAGCCATTTTTCCCGGTCTGCTTTATCTACCGGAAGCTTCTCCAGGTAATGACCAATCCAGGGCAGCCATTCATACATTTGCGAGGTATGTGCATCCAGGGCATGAACTTTTTGAGCGTACACATCTGTAATATCTATTGCAATATCAGGTCTGAAAGCATTTGGCCGCTGAAAACCATCCTGGAAATATAAGAACACCGGGTTTTTTGTTAAGGCAGGTACCTCCGGGGCTACATTAGGCACTGCAACCATGTAGGCAGCATCCTGTACCAATACACCCGTGTACCTATGGTCGGGATGATAATCATTTGGTCGCGGAGCAATCACCACATCGGCGTTCCATTCTCTTATCTTTTTTATTACCTGTAAACGCACTGCCAGTGTTGGCAACAGTTGCCCATCATGGTTGTCTAGCACATCGTAAGTAACACCAAAGCGTTTACCGGCTTCCTGTGCTTCAGCAAATCTTCTTTTTGCCAGGGGTACGCCCTTCATAGTTTGGTGTCCTGCATCGCCGTTGGTTACTGAAACAAATTTTACAGCATAGCCCATCTTTGCAAACATTATAGCAGTACCTCCACTTTTTTGGTCACAATCATCAGGGTGTGCCCCTATCATAATTATGCGAAGCTTGTTGTTATCCTGCGCAATTGCTTTGTAACAAAAGGCTACTAAAAAGGTACTTGCTAACAGAAGGCGAAACAGTATTTTCATATGGTACGTTTTGTTGAAGATAAAAATTAATAGGAACAAGGGGGTGAACATTACTGCTCCACATGTAAAATATGTTGAAGTGCATGCTGTCGCAATCTAATTCGATTTATATGCAGATGAACGAAGGCACACTACAAATTGATATTTTTTGGGAACAAACAATAGTCAACAATTAAGCTCCGGTTATGTCCTCACTTGTACGGTAGCATTTCATGGCAGCTTTTCAGCCCATCCTTTTGGTCCTGGTGGGGTTTCCTTCTCAAATCTTTTAGAAGATACAACAGGACAATTGAAAAGCCTTGTGATATCAACTTTGTTTATTTACTTTTTAATTCAAAGTACTTTTTCATTTTAATAATTTTCAGGTTATTGAACTACAAGGGACACATAGTTCATGAGGTGCAGCCTTACAATAGCGGCAAGTATAGAGAAAGCCATTTTTTATTTTTGTTCTTTGTGTACAACCTGTAACAGCAGCAAGGCTATGAGCGCATACCAGATTTATATTTCGATTGCATTGGTATTGTCACCATAAAAGTAAGTGAGTGGTCCCGCCCTGGCGGAATGTTTTAGTTTTTTGAAGAAGACTTCGATTTTTACAGCGGTTCTGATAAATGGCAGCTATTTCCGAAGCTGATAATTCAAAGTTGTTGGTGATGAAAACAAAGGCTGTCTAATATTTTTCTGAAAACACTGCTACCCGTCGCATCTGCAATGTCCTGGCTTCTTTGTTGTGCTTGCAGGTAACTTCTATTCGCTCATCTTTAAAGATACCCGGCACATCTGCAGGCAATTCAAACTTCTTCAATGCTCTTGTAAATCGAATTATCTTTTTGGCGGGTAACGTAACCTATATCCCGCTTACCAAAGGCTGCGAACTGGTGAAAGTTGATGTAGGCATTGTCAAAAAACAATAAAGGAGTTGTCTGGCAGTTCTTTAATATAGGTGTAAAACTGCTGGTTGTGCAGGGCTGCAGCCATATAGTTGATGAAGGAAGGCATGTGCGTTTCTACATGAAACAAAAGGAAGCTTTTATTGTTCTATATTTTACCGGACAGCAATGATTCTTTATATAAGTCCCCGCACTTTTTTTCTTTTCACAAACTGTCCATATCCTTTTTTCACCAGGCATTTATTATCATCAATCGCAACTTTTCCTCGCAATAGTACAGTCTTCACTTTGCCTGTCACTTCCCATCCTTCGTAACCTGAGTAATCCGTATTCATATGATGAGTATCAACAGAAATAGTATGTTTTTTTGAAGGGTCAAAAATTACAATATCAGCATCCGCTCCAACACCAATCGTTCCTTTCTTCGGAAACAGTCCAAATATTTTTGCAGCATTGGTACTGGTTACTTCTACATATTTATTCAGGCTGATCTTTCCTTTGTTTACCCCTTCGCTGAATAGCAATTCCATTCGATGTTCAATAGCAGGATGACCATTCGGAATTTTAGAAAAATCATCTTTGCCCATTTGTTTTTGTTCCCATGTGAAGGGACAATGATCTGTTGCAACAACTTGTACCAAGCCTTGATTTATTCCAGCCCAAAGCGTTGCCTGGTCTTTCTTTTCACGTAGAGGCGGAGACATTACCCACTTGGCGCCATCAAAATCCTGCTCATACAAAGAGGCATCTAACACTAAATATTGTATGCATGTTTCAACAAATACTTTTTGATTTCTTTTTGTCGCATTGCGCACCGCATTCAATGCCCCTTCGCACGTCATGTGAACAATGTAGCCCGGGCAACCTGTATAGTTCGTCATATCAACAAAGCGTTCTGAGGCTTCCGCTTCGGTTACCTCCGGTTGAGATAAGTAATGATATATTGGTGCCCTGTTTCCTTCGCTTACATTCTTCTGAACCAGATAATCAATTATATCACCGTTGGTCGCATGAACCGTTACCATTCCACCTTGTTTCTTCACTTCTTCCATCAAGCCGATCATCTGCCGGTCATCAATCATCAATGCACCTTTATACGCCATGAATGTTTTAAAGGAGGTTATTCCTTCATCAATCATTTCTTTTATCTCACCTTTAGTACTGTCGTTAAAATCAGTAACAGCCATATGAAAACTATAATCACCCACAGCATTACTTGTTGCCCTCCCGTTCCATTCATTAAATGCTGCTCTTAATGAACTGCCCTGCTTTTGTAAAATGAAATCTATGACAGTTGTAGTTCCTCCATGCAAAGCAGCACGTGTGCCTGTTTCATAAGTATCGCTGCTAAAGGTTCCCATGAAGGGCATTTCCAAATGAACATGAGGGTCTATCCCACCAGGAAAAACCAGCATGCCCGAAGCATCAATTGTTTCATCAGCATTTACAGCTAAATTTTTTCCAATTGATTTAATGGTTTCGCCTTCAATAAATATGTCAGCAACATAATCATCGGCAGCAGTAATTATTCTTCCATTCTTAATTAGTAGCGACATAATTAAATTTTTCTTTTTTGGTATAGTTTATAATGATTCTCTCTTGCTTCATCAAGATATAATAAGACAATGCAGAAACGATAAAACCAACAAACCATGCATAATGATAAATGTCGGAAACCCACGGCCACACAGCATCTTTACTAAGTGCTCCAATAGTTGTTAGAAAGCCTGGTACATTAGGAAGTATACCAAGCATCAAGGCAATTATTGCTTTATTATTAAACCCTTTGCTGAAAGTGTAAATCCCTTTCAACTCATATAAATCCTTTACTTGCAGTTCTTGTTTTTTAATGAAATAGTAATCTGTAATCATTATTCCGCCAATCGGTCCAAGTAAACTTGAGTAGCCAACGAGCCATGTAAAAATGTATCCATTGGGATCAGCAATCAGCTTCCATGGAAAGATAAGAATGCCTAAAACGCCGGTGATTAAACCACCTGTTCTAAAATTTATTTTGCGTGGTGCAAGGTTGGCAAAATCATTTGCCGGACTAACAATATTGGCTGCAATGTTTGTTGCCAATGTGGAGATAGCAACTGCAATCATAGCAACACTCACCAATGCTTTGCTTGAAAACTTTCCTGCCAATACCAACGGGTCCCAAATAGTTTCTCCATAAATAATTACTGTTGCTGAAGTAACCACAACTCCTATAAATGAGAACAACGTCATGGACGGTGGCAGCCCAATAATCTGCCCATTTATTTGTGCCTTTTGGCTTTTTGCATAACGTGTAAAGTCAGGTATGTTCAAGGATAACGTTGCCCAGAAACCAACCATCCCTGTTAGTGCAGGAAAGAAGAAATTCCAGAAATCAGCATTGGTTGCAAACTTCGAAGGCTGATTTAATATTGGTCCTAAACCGTTACCTGCGCTGATAGCCCAAAACAATAAAGCGAGTGCAGCAATAGGAAGAAAAAACGCTTTAAACACCAACAATTTTTTGATGCTTTCAACACCTAAATAAACCACCCACATGTTCAATAACCAAAACAAAAAAAAGCATATTGCCGGACCCGTTTGCAAAGTCCACGATGCAGGAAATATTTGTGGCAAACTATCAATTGCTGGCATCCACAATCGTATCATTAAATACATTGCATAACCACCAATCCATGTTTGTATGCCAAACCATCCACATGCAACAATTGCTCTTAGTAGTGCAGGAATATTAGCTCCCTTTACACCAAAACTTGCACGGACAAGCACCGGAAATGGAATGCCATACTTAGTGCCTGCATGGCCGTTCAATATCATTGGAACCAACACGATAGTATTACCAAGAAAGATGGTAAGAATAGCCTGCCACCAGTTCATTCCGCCACCAATTAACGAACTTGCAAGCATATAAGTTGGTATACACAAACTCATACTAATCCACAAAGCCGCATAGTTCCATGTACCCCAGGTGCGCTTATGCATAGGAATAGGAGCGAGGTCTTCGCTATAGAGAGAGGAGTTTTTTTCAATAACGTTTTCGTTCATGCGAAAAATTATTTTGTTACCGGCAGTAGTTTCTTATAGCAGCATCCTTGTGTCACTCACTTGTACTTGTATCGCTTAATTCTTCCATTAGCTTATTGAACTATGAGTTCATCAGCATACATTTCTATTAAATTGTGCTCCTGTAAATAATTTACAATCTCGCCAATGTACTCCTCAAAGAGTTTAAGCAATTCCGCTGTTGCTGATATTTCCTGTTTTAACAAACAACAGTTTAGCGGGCTTTTGTGCTACTATGTGCGATTGAAGAAAGTCGTAATCTTTTGTTATGACTACCCGATTCTCTTTCTCCGATATTTCAATAATTATATTATCAGGAGTCTTGTTCTTATTATCTAATTCGAGTGTGTGTATTGAATTTTGTCCGGCACTTTTTAAGAAATCAGAAAGCGATTTTGGAAGTTGGGCATCAACAATAAAGTTCATGAAGCAAATTTGTAGATGCTTTTTACTTGCAAAGTTTTTGCTGCATATTCTATACAAGCGAGAAAATCATCTTTCTCCAGGTCAGGAAAATCTAATAACAATTCTTCCGTTGTCATGCCCGATGCCAGCAGTTCCAACATCGTTTCCACCGGATAGCGAAGCCCCCTAATAACTGGTTTGCCATGACATATTTTAGGAACGATAGTTATTCTTTTTATTAACTCTTTGCTCATACATGTAATTTAATAAATAATCAATTAACCTCCGCATCCGTAATCCTCAGCGCCTCACTTATTATCGCTAATCCTTCATCAATCTGCTCTCTTGTAACACACAACGGCGGGGCTATAAAAATAAATCCCCATCTTACAAATGTATACATGCCAAGTTCTTTAATCTTAGCAGCAACTTTATTCATAATCACCATCTCATCAGGCTTAGCATTAAAAGGAGCAATGGGTTCTTTCGTAGTTCTATTCTTTACCAATTCTAAACAGCCCAGCAAACCTGTATTCCTCCAGTCACCAATCGACGGATGCTGGTCTTTCATTTCTTCTATCCGCTGGTTAAGATATTCACCCATCTCTATTGCATTTTCAATCAAATTATCATCTTCATAAATTTTTAAAACTGCTAATGCTGCAGCACACGATACCGGGTGTGCAGAATAGGTTAGGCCAATGGGTAGCATGG
>JANPPB010000548.1:0-2060 GCA_031428295.1 Segetibacter sp.
TTAACGATTGAATATTAATATCATTTATCAAATTTCGTATTACTTCACCCCATGCATCATCTTCTTCAAAATCGGGGTTATGGCATATAAAATCAACGATGCTGCGCCACAGAGTATTACAAACACCATAAAAAATTCAAAAAGGTTATGGATGGTAAAACCGGCAAAGGTGGGGTATACTATGGGTATTTTTAGGTTAGAGAGATAGGCCAATTGCTCAGTAGTTGCCTGTGCCTGACCGTCTAAAATGGCTTGTAAATTAATGCCTTTGTCGGCAGCCATTGAGTATTTATCAGTAGTTGGTGGCAGCAACGCACCTAAGGTTCCGGTTAAGGCATAACCTGCGGCATTACTTAAAAACCAAACACCCATTAATAACGAGGCAAAGCGCCTGGGTGCCAGCTTGGCCACCAGCGATAAACCAATTGGCGACAAACACAATTCGCCCCACGTGTGCAACAGGTATAGTATGATCAACCAGATAACACCCAGCTTTCCGGTGGTGCCCAGGTCTTTTACCTGAAGGGCAATAATCAAATATCCCAGCGCAATTAGTGCAAGCCCTAAAGCCTGTTTTACCGGCGAAATAGGCTCCATATTTTTCCGTTGTAACCACAACCACAACGCACTAAATGGCAGCGCAAAAATGATTACAAAAAAGCCATTAAAATTCTGCACCATGCTCGGCGGCATTTTCCAACCCAGTATACGGGTGTCGGTTTGGTTGTCGGCAATAAAGGTTAACGAACTACCAGCCTGCTCAAAGGCGGCCCAGAAGAAGATTACAAAAAAGGCAACAATGTACAGTACCAGTATACGCTGTGTTTCAATTTTTGTTAACGACTTATCAGTTAATATAAATATGGCCAGGCTTAGGCCCGAAGCATAAATAAAAGGGTAGACATATGTTTTTATTGGTGATAAAGCCAATGCCTTAAAATAAGCTCCGATACCACTACCCGTCATTGGCATTGAGGTGCTGTCCCACGATAAAAATTGGAACACAAAGTAAAAGCCAATCACCATCGCAATCAAAGTGAAGACCGCCTTTTGGGTAAACTTGGCCTGGTCGGCTTGTTCTACTGCATTGCTTCTTGAGGGCCTTCCGCCAATCGCTTCCCCCGCAGGGGTAACCACATATTTATTTTTAAGAAAAAAGAATAAGATGGTACCCAACATCATGGCGATACCCGCCGCCAAAAATCCCCATTTAAAAGCACTAAGATCCCGAACCGTCCTTTCAACTCCATTAACCATAGTGGTGGTTTCAACATCGCCTAACAAAGGGCAAATGGTTTGTCCCAGCAAGGCACCTACATTAATACCCATATAAAAAATGGTAAAAGCTGAGTCGAGTTTACTCTTTTGTTCTATAGGGTACAATTGTCCTACCATGGACGATATGTTGGGCTTAAAAAACCCGTTTCCAAAAACAATAGCCAAAAGGGCCAGCCACATTATGGTTTTAGCAAGATCGAGGTTGGATGCAAATGTGCTGGCACTGGCAAACAATAAAAGTTGCCCGATCGCCATGGTCAATCCACCCAGAATAATGCAATTTCTATTACCAAGATATTTATCTGAAATGTAGCCGCCCAACATAGGTGTCAGATAGCTTAATCCTAAAAATCCTCCGTAAATCAATGATGCTTCCTGCTCGCCCAACAACAATGCTTTTGCAAGAAAAAGTGTCAGCAAAGCCCTCATTCCATAAAAGTTAAAACGTTCCCACATTTCGGTGGCAAACAAAACGTTCAGGCCTTTTGGATGCCCTTTCTGCATGATGGTTTCGTCGGCAGGTGTTACATTCATATACAATAGATTTTAGGAAGCAAAATGTGTTTAAAAATTAGAGGCTCAAAGTAGTATAATTTTCTATTACTTAATGGGGCGCAAGGGCTATCGGCGTTACCGCAAAATAGTTTTTACATTCGCATCTCTTATTCAAATACTAAACGGTCATGAATATTTTATTATTAGGTTCCGGTGGGCGTGAGCATGCACTGGCGTGGAAGCTTAAGCAAAGCAAATTGTGTGATGACCTGTTTGTTGCCCCGGGC
>JANPPB010000549.1:0-2329 GCA_031428295.1 Segetibacter sp.
CAAGCCTTTTACACCAACGAAAACGTAAGCGCTTTATATGCCGATGCATTAATGCTGTTGCATTCGTGGGATTTATACAACCACGATTATTCACCCAAAGCCTGGACACCACAATTGGTTGCTGTGTTAAAACATACGCTGCAATTAAATCCAAAGCACCCCGGCGCAAACCACTTGTACATACATGCCATAGAGGCATCGGCACGGCCGCAGGATGCTATGCAAAGCGCCGATTTTTTAGCCCGGGCAATGCCTGGTGTTTCGCATGTTACACACATGCCATCTCACATTTACATTCGTAGCGGGCATTACGAAAAAGGGATTGTAGTAAACGATAAAGCGGTAGATGCTTATAAGCAATACCTCAGCTATTTTCCTGCAACAGAAGAAAATGTTGCCTTGTACGAACTGCACAATATTCATATGAAAATGAACTGTGCCCAAATGGCTGGCAATTTTGCAAATGCCCGTACGGCAGCCATAGAGTTACGCGACAAGATTCCACCCTTTTATTTGCAGATACCCGGAGCATTAGGCAACTATGTTCAATACCTGCACCAGTCACCTTTGTTTACGCTTTTAAGGTTTGGTAAGTGGCAGGACATTTTAGAACTGAAGGTGAATGATTCTTTAAGTTTCACCTCGGTTCTTCAACATTTTAGCAGGGGCATAGCATTAGCAAAAACCAATAAAATTGCCGAAGCCAAAGTTGAATTGACAAAAATGGAACAAGCCATGAATGACCCCATTCTGAAAATTCCATTGACCCCTTTTAACGATGCATATAACCCATCGTTAGTAGCGCACCATCTGTTACAGGGTGTAATTGCAGAACAACAAAAAGATTGGACAGCAGCCATTAGTCATTTTAAAGAAGCTGTAATTGCAGAAGATCAATTGATTTACAATGAACCCCGCGACTGGCTACTTCCCGCAAGACAATATTTAGGTAATGCCCTGGTTGCGGCAGGTCAATATGCTAAAGCAGTCAAGGTATTTGAAAAAGACCTGGTTATCAATCCTGATAATGGATGGTCGCTAAGCGGGTTGCACAAATGCTACCAAGAGTCTGGTAAAAAATCTTTGATTATGGCAATAAATAAAAAGCTTACCACTGCGTGGAAGATAAAAGATATCGTGATAGAAGATGCGGTGTTTTAGTACAACGATTTTGTTATAAGTGAGGATGTTGGTTGATAGTTGATGGGGGATAGATGTTGGTTGATGGTTGGTGGATGTTGTGAGAAGGATGTTGGTTGAAGGAGGATCGATGCTGGTTGATAGTTGATGGTGAATTGATGTTAGTGGATGGTTGGTGGATGTTGTGAGAAGGATGTTGGTTGAAGGAGGATCGATGCTGGTTGATAGTTGATGGTGAATTGCCCCACTACCTTATAACAAGTAATTCAATCAAGTGCTACTTGCATTTGTGATGCCATTAGCGTTTATAATTAGCTCCAGAGGAGCGTCCTTATGGTAGCAGGAAATTATATAAAGTTTTACCATCGCCGGATAAAGTAATTCAATCAAATGCGACTTGCATTTGCATTTGTTTTTAGCCCCAGAGGAGCGACCGTATGGTAGCACGAAAAGATTGAAAGTTTTTTAAGCCCCGGAGGGGCGGCCATATAAATGAACGATTGATTTTAATTCGATATTGTCCGGGAGATACTGAGATGAATTAAGGATGAGGAGGGCTTTGTCATGAACTATGAGTAGTCTATAAAATGAACAGCATCACTGCCCCACTACCTTATAACAAGTAATTCAATCAAGTGCTACTTGCATTTGTGATGCCATTTGCGTTTATTGTACTCAATTCTATTTATTCAATTCAAACCTTAACCATGGCAGTAGTAACCCCCTCCACACTGAAATTGCTTAAAACCCCCGAAATACTATTGAAATATGGCAAGCCGGGAGACCAGCAAAATTTTACAGTTGTAGAAATACCCTTTCCTATGATTGTAGCATGGGATAGGACCACAAAAATTAAACGCTTTACCTGCCATAAATTAATTGCCGCCAAATTAAGACAGGTTTATGTTGATATTTTAAGTGAATATGGGTTGCCAGAAATAGAAAGGCTTGGAATAAATATTTACGGTGGTTGCTTTAATCACCGGCCAAAAAGAGGAACAGAAAACTCGTATAATAATGCCATTAAAGCAGGAGACCTAAACAGGGCAGCCAGTTTTTTAAGCGTACATAGCTGGGCTATAGCAGTAGACATGGATCCGGATAGAAATAAGCTGACAGAAACCCACCTGACTGCAAGGTTTGCAAAGCCCGCTTATAAAAAAATGATCGATTGCTTTTACCGCAATGG
>JANPPB010000550.1:0-2016 GCA_031428295.1 Segetibacter sp.
TATGCTGAAGGACTGGACAAAATATTTGTAGAAGCAGGCTTTGAAATTCGCCAGCCGGGTTGCAGTGCCTGTTTGGGTATGAATGAAGATAAAATACCGGCGGGTGAATATTGCGTAAGCACCAGCAATAGAAATTTTGAGGGAAGACAAGGGGCAGGCGCAAGAACATTGTTGGCAAGTCCGCTTACTGCAGCGGCGGCGGCATTAACAGGTGTGGTAACGGATGTGAGAGAACTGGCCCCCTAAATCCCCCGAAGGGGGACTTTTTGTTCGTCATTGGCAACTTGTTTCGGAATTCCCTGCACTATGGAAAACGAACTTCAGGGGATGCTGAGATCCTGAAACAATCCTGAAATTTATTCAGGACAGGACAGCATGACGGCTCTGGGTGACATTTGTTTTTAAGGAGTAGATATAAGAACATAATTAAGTAACAACAAAAAATTATTCCCAGTTAGGGGTTTGGGTATGGAAAAAATAAACATCATACATAGCCGCTTTTACCCGTTGCCCATAGAGAATGTGGACACAGACCAAATTATACCTGCCCGTTTTTTGAAGGCCACAACGAGGGATGGATTTGGAAAAAATTTGTTCCGCGACTGGCGCTACATCGATAATGATGACAGCAAGCCAAAGCCTGATTTTGTATTAAACAAACCAGAATACAGCGGTCAGATTTTGGTGGCCGGTAAAAATTTTGGAAGCGGCTCGTCAAGAGAACATGCTGCATGGGCATTGCTTGATTTTGGATTTAAAATCATTGTCTCCAGCTTTTTTGCCGACATTTTTAAAAACAATGCGCTCAACAACGGTGTCATTCCGGTGCAGGTAAGCGACGCATTTTTAGATAAAATTTTTAAGCTGAATCACGAAGCAACCCTTACTGTAAACCTGCAGGAACAAACCATTACAGTAGATGCAACCGGCGAGCACGAAACCTTTGAAATAAACGACTATAAAAAAACCTGCCTGTTAAACGGCTACGACGATATAGATTATTTAATTAGTGTGAAAGAGGAGATTGAAGCGTACGAAAGTAAAAAGTAAAAAGTAAAAAGTAAAAAGTAAAAAATGCGGGATTTATTACGCAACGAAATACAAGGAAAAAACCCAAAGACAACATGTTCTTTCTTTGCGCCTTTGCCTCTTCGACTTCTTTGCGTGAAAATTTTAAGCAGTTACAACCTTTTTACGTTTTGCATCTTACGATTGACCTTTAACGATTGCCAGATTTTGACTTTTGACTTTTGAATTTTTACTTTATAACATGACAAAGAAAATAGCAGTAATATTTGGAGACGGAATTGGCCCGGAGGTAACCCACCAATCATTAAAGGTATTGGATGGCATTGCCCGCCAGTTTAAGCACAGTTTTAAGTACTCGTACAGTTTAATGGGTGCAGATGCCATTAACAAAACCGGCAATCCCTTGCCCGACGAAACCCTTGAAAATTGTTTGGCAAGTGATGCTATTCTATTTGGCGCTATTGGCGATCCAAAGTACGATAATGACCCTACAGCTAAAGTAAGGCCAGAGCAGGGATTGCTTAAACTTAGAAAGTCTTTAGGCTTGTATGCTAACATACGTCCTGTTACTACTTATGCTTCGCTACAACATTTATCTCCTTTAAAAAACAGTCGCCTGGTTGATGTTGACTTTACAATTTACCGTGAGTTAACCGGTGGAATATATTTTGGCAAAAAGGAATTGAACGAAGCACAAACAGAAGCATCTGACAATTGTGTGTACAATGTAGAGGAGATTGAAAGAATAGCGCACCTGGCTTTTAAAGCGGCACAACATAGAAGAAAAAAACTTACGTTGGTTGATAAAGCAAACGTATTGGAAACCTCCAGGTTATGGCGCAGAGTAGTTAGGGAGATGACCACTCAGTATCCTGATGTTGAGGTAGACTACATGTTTGTTGACAATGCTGCCATGCAAATAATAGTAAACCCCAAACAGTTTGATGTGGTACTAACTGAGAATATGTTTGGCGATATCATTAGCGA
>JANPPB010000551.1:0-1751 GCA_031428295.1 Segetibacter sp.
CGAAATTGACAAGGTGGCCCAGAACCATAAGAATGTAATATTTGTAGCAGGTCACGAGCATACACAGCAATTGATAAGCGATAACGGCCATTACTACATTGTATCGGGTGCAGGCGCCAAGGAAAGCCGGGTTGACAGGGGGCCAAAATCGTTATTTGTATCCGATACCACCGGTTTTGCCACACTTGAAATTTCGAAAAACCGAAATGTAAAAGCAACTTTTTTTAATGTTAAAGACAGCCTTACCGAAGCTAAATACGAAAAAGACCTGCTGAATTTTTCGCCTGTTGAAGATAAAAATGCGGTACCCATTTTATATGTGCCGTATGGGGGCGACAGTGTTACCATAGCTGCCAACTCGCGTTACGAAAATGCATCAAAGGTCAAACGTTTTTTTAACGGCGATAATTACAGAACTGAATGGGCAACGCCTGTAACAATGCCCGTGTTCAGACTAAAAGAATCTGGTTTTACCATTAAAAGCCTTGGGGGCGGAAAACAAACCAAGACATTAACCTTAACAAATAACAAAAAGAAAGAATGGTTTTTACGCACCATTGATAAAGACCTTGACAACCTGTTGCCCGGCGACTTTAGGGGTACAGCAGCACAAAATTATTTAAGCGATTTTGTATCCAGCTCTCACCCATATGCGCCTTTGATTGTACCCGACCTGGCAAAGGCTGCGGAGGTGGTGGTTGCAAAACCCAAATTATACTTTGTGCCAAACGACCAGGCTTTTGGAATGTACCGCTCATTGTTTGCCAATAAACTGGTATTGCTCGAAGAGAAGGAACCAACACCCGATGGCGCAGACAGCAGGACCACTGCTAAATTGATTAACAAATTGCTCGACGATAATGAGCACCATGTTGAGCAGGTGCCGGTATTAAAAGCAAGGCTGCTGGATGTTTTGCTTGCAGACTGGAACCGTCACATGGACCAGTGGAGATTTGGTGAAAAAGATACCGGCCAGGGAAAATTATATTACCCAATGCCCCGCGACAGGGATGAAGCATTGTCTAACTCCAATGGTTTAATTGCAAAGATTCTTGCTTTTAATTACATGCCCTGGTATTCAGGTTTTAAACCTAAAATTCATGGGTTTAAATGGCAGGCATACGAGGCTAAAGAATTTGACCGGCTATTTTTAAACAGCATCGAAGAAGTTGAATGGAGAAAGATTATAACCGAATTTCAAAGCAATGTAACCGACCAGGTAATTCATGAAGCAGTCATGAAATTACCTCCATCCATATACGCCATCCGGGGAACGCAAATTGAGCAAACGCTCAGGGCCAGGCGAGGGAACCTGATGAAAGAAGGCATGGATTACTATCATTTTTTGGCGAAAGAAGTAAATATATCAGGCACGAATCAAAGAGAACTTTTTAAAGTTACTAAGGCAGGCAATCAGATACAGGTACGGGTATATAAACGTAACAGCACCTCAGATTCTCTTTCGGTAATGTACAATCGTAAGTTTGATAAGGCTACCAAAGAGATACGCTTTTTTGGTTTGGGTAAGGATGATAGATTTGAAGTGGATGAAGATGTTTCTTCTAAAATAATATTACGGTTTATAGGTGGTAAAGGAGACGATACGTTTAACATTAAGGGCCATGTAAAAAACTACATCTACGATCGTAATACTGACAGTAATTATGTTGTAAACGGCAGGGCAAGTAAGATTGAATTTACTGATAACTTAAAAGTGAATGAATACTCAACGGTTTATAAATACGACCGTT
>JANPPB010000552.1:0-7850 GCA_031428295.1 Segetibacter sp.
GCTACTGTTTTAAGTGGCGATGCTGTAGCTCCTGAATTGGGTCATGCATTACAAATGAAAAACATGCCTTTGGGTACGGTAATTCATAACGTTGAAATGCAGCCAGGTCAGGGTGGTAAATTGGTTAGAAGTGCTGGTGCAAGTGCCCAGTTAAGCAATAAGGAAGAAAAATATGCAGTACTTAAAATGCCAAGTGGCGAGTTAAGAAAAATATTGATTAATTGTTATGCTACTGTTGGAGTTGTAAGTAACAGCGACCACAGTTTGCAGAGCATGGGTAAAGCAGGTCGTAATGTTTGGAAGGGTATTCGTCCACGTGTACGTGGTGTGGCTATGAACCCTGTTGATCACCCGATGGGTGGTGGCGAAGGTAGAGCAAGTGGTGGACAGCCCCGCAGCCGTACCGGTCAATACTCAAGAGGTCTTAAAACAAGAACAAAGGGTAAAGGAAGTGATAAACTAATCATTGTAAGAAGCAATGGTAAGAAGCTGGCGAAATAGTGAAATGTGAATGGTGAGTTGTGAGTATAGCAATCTTATCTCACTAATAACAACTGACAACACACCGAATGAATAATGAGTTTGCAGTACAAGTGAGTGACACAACGATGTGGAATAAAGAACAAACAGTTGGTAACAAAAACAGAAATCTGTAAACCAGAAATCAAAAATTAAAACATGGGTCGTTCAATTAAAAAAGGTCCTTACGTAGCAGCCAAACTTGAAGGTAAAGTGCTGGCTATAAATGAAGGAAGCGCTAAGAAATCTGTTATTAAAACATGGTCTCGCCGCTCTACAATTACTCCTGATTTTGTAGGTCACACATTTGCTGTTCACAACGGTAATAAATTTATTCCGGTGTATGTAACTGAATTTATGGTAAGTCATAAATTGGGAGAATTTGCACCAACCAGAAATTTTAAAGGACATTCTAATAAGAAACAATAAAAAAGTTATAAGTTTTAAGTTATAGGTTTTAAGTAAAGCCTTTAAAACTCAAACGATAAACTACAAACTAGAAACTCAATACAATGGAAGCAGTAGCAAAATTGAGAAATTATCCGACTTCGCCACGTAAAATGCGTTTGCTGGCGGATCTAATTCGGGGAATGGCTGTTGAGAATGCCCTTGCAACATTAGAGCATCACCCAAAGCATCCTGCAACCCCATTGGGTAAGTTGCTTAAGAGTGCCATTAACAACTGGGAGCAGAAGAATGAGGGTACCAGTGCGGCAGATGCTAATCTGGTAGTAAAAACTATTTTTGTTGATGGAGCCAGAACCTTACGCCGTATGCGGCCGGCTCCGCAAGGTCGTGGCTACAGAATACGTAAGCGCAGCAACCACGTAACTATCATTGTTGATGTAAAAACAAATGAGGTTTCCAAGAACACATATGGTTCTAACGTCAGGGCTTCTAAAAATAATCATTCGTAAAACTTATATATTCAAAATATGGGTCAGAAAACAAATCCTATTGGTGCAAGATTAGGTATCATCCGTGGATGGGAAAGTAACTGGTACGGTAATCATAAAGATTACGCTAAAAAACTTATTGAGGATCATAAGATCAGAACTTACCTCATAGCCCGTATCAACAAGGGTGGTATTGCGAAGATTGTTATTGAGCGTACATTAGGTAAGCTGATCATAACTATCCATACATCAAAGCCTGGTATTATTATAGGTAAAGGTGGTGGAGAGGTTGACCGGGTTAAAGAAGAGCTGAAGAAATTAACCGGTAAGGACGATGTTCAGATTAACATTCTGGAAATCCGTCGGCCTGAGCTGGATGCAAATATTGTTGCCGATACTATTGCCCGTCAGATTGAAAACCGTATCAACTTTAAGAGAGCTATTAAAATGGCAATCGCTTCTGCACTGCGTATGGGCGCTGAGGGTATAAAAGTAAAAGTTGGTGGACGGTTGGGTGGTGCTGAGATAGCCCGTAGCGAGGAGATAAAATCTGGTCGTGTTCCTTTGCACACCTTTCGTATGGATATTGATTATGCAAACGTTTTTGCCCTGACCGTTTATGGAAAAATTGGTATTAAGGTTTGGATTTGCAAAGGTGAGGTTTTAGGTAAGCGTGAGCTGAACCCGAACTTTGTAGGGGGTAAAGATGCCGGTACACCTGGTGGAGAAAGAAGAGATAACCGTGGGGGTGATGATAGAGGTGGATTTAGAGGTGGAGATAGAAGAGATAACCGTGGCGGTGGCGCAGGTGGTGGAGACAGAAGAGATAACCGTGGTGGCGGAGGTGGTGGAAGAAGATAGGACAGCCATTAGCTCTTAGCTATAAGCCGCAAGTAAACACAAATAATATTAATTGAAATACTTAGGCATGGGGTGTTAATCCTTAGCCTGAAACTTGAAACTATAATAAGATGTTACAGCCGAAAAGATCGAAGCACAGAAAAATGCAGAAAGGCCGCATGAAGGGCGACACCAAACGTGGGGCTACACTTGCCTTTGGCTCTTATGGTTTGAAAGCATTAGACTCTGTGTGGCTTACTAACCGCCAAATAGAATCTGCCCGCCAGGCAATGACGCGACACATGAAGAGAGAGGGTAATGTTTGGATACGCATATTTCCTGATAAGGTTATTACACACAAGCCTGCCGAGGTAAGAATGGGTAAGGGTAAAGGTAACCCTGAGTATTGGGCCGCTGTAGTTCAGCCAGGTCGTATTCTTTTTGAAGCTGATGGCGTAAGCGAAGAAGTGGCAAAAGGCGCATTTGAACTGGCTGCGCAAAAATTGCCTATTAAAACAAAGTTTGTAATCCGCAGGGAATTACAAGGATAGATTTAAAGGGTAAGTTTAAAATAATTTTACCTGGTTTAGTAGTGTTGAAGATTTATTTCATTTACTCCCGTTAGCTATCGGGATACACATTATCAAATAAGTAACAATGGCTGATAAGAAAGTAGCATTTAATAAGAGCCTGAAAGAGATTAACGAGAGCGATCTTAAGGCACGCATACAGGAAGATGAAATGCGCCTGAAGAAGCTTGAGTTTGCTCATGTGATTTCTCCTTTGGAAAACCCCATGACGATTAAAGCTTTAAGAAAAGACGTGGCACGTTTAAAAACTGAATTACAGAAAAGAAAGTTAGGCATCTAACTACAAATAACAGTTAATATGTTAGAAAGAAATTTGCGTAAAACAAGAACCGGCGTGGTTAGCAGCAACAGGATGGATAAAACCATTGTTGTAGCAATTGAAAGAAAAGTAAAGCATCCGCTTTATGGTAAGTTTGTAAAAAAGACTACAAAATTTCATGCTCACGATGAGAAGAATGAGTGCAGCATCGGTGATCTTGTAAAAATTATGGAAACCCGTCCGCTTAGTAAAACAAAGCGTTGGAGATTGGTTGAAGTTGTTGAGAAAGTTAAGTAAGGCGTTAAGCTGCAAGCTTATAGCTTTAAGCTACAAGCCTCTGCGAAAGTACTAGATATAAAATTTGTTATGGGGCTATTGGCTTACTGCTAATAGCTAAAAGCTAAAAGCTAATAAAATGATTCAGCAAGAAAGTAGATTGAACGTAGCTGATAACAGCGGTGCCAAAGAAGTTTTGTGTATTCGCGTATTAGGTAACTCCGGACAGGACTACGCAAGAATTGGCGACAAGATTGTAGTAACTGTTAAGGATGCCATGCCAGCCGCCGGTGTTAAAAAAGGTACCGTTTCTAAGGCAGTAATTGTTCGTACTAAAAACAAATTACGTCGTAAAGATGGCTCTTATATCCGTTTCGACGACAACGCGGTTGTATTGTTAAACGCATCGGACGAGCCAAGAGGTACACGTATTTTTGGCCCGGTTGCAAGAGAGCTTAGAGATAAGGGTTATATGAAGATCATTTCCCTGGCACCTGAAGTATTATAGTGAGTGGTGAATAGTGAATGGTGAGTGTGTTACTCACTACTGACGACTGACAACTCACAAAAAAGCTGATTAGCGAACCGGATGTACAAGTGAGTGACACAACGATGTTTAATAGAGAGCTTTAAGCTTGAAAAATAAATAAAAATGACTAAGAGATTTAAACCCAAATTCAACATCAAAAAAGGCGACCAGGTGGTGGTTATTGCCGGCGATGATAGAGACCTGAAAAAACCCCGCACGGTGCTGGAAGTTATTTTGGAAAAAGGTCGCGTTGTTGTTGAAGGTGCAAATATTATAACAAAGCATACTAAGCCAAGTGCCCAGAACACCAAAGGTGGGTTGGTTAAAAAGGAAGCTAGTATCAACATAAGTAATGTAATGCTTTGGGACGTAAAAGCGGGAGCAGCTACTAAAGTTAAGCGTGACCGCCAGGATGGTAAACTAGTTCGTATTGCTAAAAAATCAGGGGAGGTAATTAAATAATGGCTACTACTACATATGCTCCGAGATTAGCAGATAAGTACAAGAAAGAAGTTGTACCTGCTTTAATGAAGAAGTTTAATTATAAGTCTGTAATGCAGGCTCCTAAACTTCAGAAGATATGCCTTAACCGTGGTGTTAATGGCGCCGTAACTGATAAAAAACTGGTTGATGTTGCCGTTGAAGAACTTACAACTATCTCCGGTCAGAAAGCAGTTGCTACCATGTCAAAGAAGGACATCTCAAACTTTAAGTTGAGAAAGAACATGCCCATTGGTGCAAGGGTAACTCTGCGTGGTGTTAAGATGTACGAATTTTTAGACAGGTTGGTATCTGTTTCTTTACCGCGTGTACGCGATTTTAAAGGTATTAACGATAAAGCTTTTGACGGCCGTGGTAACTATACCCTGGGTGTTACTGAGCAAATTATTTTTCCTGAGATTGATATTGATAAAGTAAACAGGATTACCGGTTTGGATATCACCTTCGTTACTTCTGCAAATACCAATGAGGAGGCGTACGAATTGCTGAAGGAAATGGGAATGCCGTTTAAAGGTGCGAAGAAGGAAATTCAGGAATAATTTATAATGTCTGAAGTTGGATGTCTGATTTGAAGATTTTCAATCAGTTCTTACAATCAGGTATCACTAAATCAGAAATCAGAAATAAAAAACTATGGCAAAAGAATCTGTCAAAGCCAGGCAAAGAAAAAGAGAGAAAATGGTAGCTAAATTTGCCGAAAAGCGTGCTGCATTAAAAGCTGCAGGTGATCGGGCTGGTTTAGATTTATTACCTAAGAATGCCTCTCCGGTTCGGTTAAAGAACCGTTGCCAGTTAACAGGCCGTCCAAGAGGTTATATTCGTTACTTCGGTTTATCAAGAAACGTGTTTCGCGATATGGCTTTGCAAGGTAAAATACCAGGTATAACCAAAGCAAGCTGGTAAGCAAAAATTAGCCGTTGATAGTTGACGGTTAATAAAATGAACCTAAAATATTTTTTAAAAATTTATTCCAATTGTTCCGATTTTTTTGGAATGTAGGAGGGCAAAATTATGGTAACTGATCCTGTAGCAGATTTTCTAACCCGAGTTCGTAATGCACAAATGGCTAACCATAGAATTGTAGAAATTCCGGCCAGCAATTTAAAGAAGCGCATTACTGAAATCCTTTACGACAAAGGGTACATTCTTAAGTACAAATTTGAGGATGACAATAAGCAAGGTGTTATTAAGATTGCCTTGAAGTACGATGGTATAACAAAAGTACCTGCTATACGTAGCCTCGAAAGAGTTAGCCGTCCGGGTCTACGCCAATACTCAAAGCCAGGGGATTTTAAAAGAGTTAAGAATGGTTTGGGCATTGCAATCATTTCTACCAGCAAAGGGGTAATGACTGATAAAGAAGCAAAAGCAGATAATGTTGGCGGAGAAGTTCTTTGCTACATTTATTAATACTTTTCACCTGGTGAAATTTGAAAATGGTTTCACAAGGGGGGTTTGCAACAAAGTTTGATGTGATAATTTAAGTTCTCTATACGGTAACTGAACACTGTCAAAACTTACATTTTCGAACAACATTTTTTAAAAGTCAAATTAGCATTATGTCACGTATAGGTAAACAACCGGTTGTACTAAGCCAGGGTGTTACGTTTACAGTTAGCAAGGATAACCTTGTTACTATTAAAGGCCCCAAAGGCTCGTTAACCCAACAGGTTGACAGAGATATTAAAGTAGAATTGAAAGACAATGAACTGTTAATCACTCGTCCTACTGATCAGATCCGTCACCGTGCTATGCATGGTTTGTATCGCTCTTTAATCAGCAACATGGTTAAGGGTGTTACCGATGGTTTTAAAAAGCAACTTGAGTTAGTGGGTGTAGGTTACAAAGCAGTTAATGCAGGTAACATACTTGATCTTGCTTTGGGTTACTCCCACAACATTATCGTTGAAGTTCCGTCTGAGTTGAAAGTTTCAACTGAGACTCTAAAAGGTCAAAACCCCAAAATTTATTTAGAGGGTAGCGATAACCAACTTTTAGGTGCAGTTGCTGCTAAAATTCGTAGCCTGCGCAAGCCTGAGCCATATAAAGGAAAGGGTGTTAGATATTCTGACGAGTTTATCCGTAGAAAAGCTGGTAAGGCTGCAGGTAAATAATCAGCCCCCTAAATCCCCCGAAGGGGGACTTATTAAAAAGACTTTAATTTTCCTCACTCCCCTTTGGTGTTGGGGGCTAATAACATAAAAATGGATAAATTAATAAAAAGGCAGAAAATCAGGTACCGCATTCGTGCTAAAGTATCTGGTACTGCAACTAAGCCCCGCCTTTCAGTTTTTAGAAGTAACGCTGAAATTTATGCCCAGTTAATTGATGATACCACTGGTACCACACTGGCTGCAGCTTCTTCAAGAGAAAAAGATATTGTTGCTCAAAAGGTGCCTAAGGTTGAAAAAAGCAAAATGGTTGGTGCTGCTGTTGCCCTTAAAGCAACGGAACTCGGTATTACAACTTGTGTTTTCGATAGGGGTGGTAACCTTTACCATGGCAGAATTAAAGCTGTTGCTGATGGTGCAAGAGAAGGTGGCCTTCAATTTTAATCATAGTATTTTAAATTTTGATTGTATACAATGTCAAAAGCAATATTAAATAAAGTAAAAGGCGGAGACCTGGAACTGAAAGAAAAGGTAGTTTCTATTAACCGCGTGGTCAAAACCACAAAGGGAGGACGCACATTTAGCTTTTCTGCTCTTGTAGTGGTTGGTAACCAAAAAGGTGTAGTCGGCCATGGTTTAGGTAAAGCCAAAGAAGTTCAGGAAGCTATTACCAAGGGTATTGAAGATGCTAAAAAGAACCTGATTAAAGTTCCGATTATGCATGGCACTATTCCTCACGATCAACTTGCTAAAGAAGGTGCTGCTAAGGTTTTGATAAAGCCTGCTGCCCATGGTACCGGTGTTTTGGCTGGTGGTAGCATGCGTGCTGTATTGGAAAGTGCTGGTCTTACCGATGTTTTGGCAAAAAGTTTAGGTTCGGCCAATCCACACAATGTGGTTAAGGCAACTTTTAAAGCGCTTGCATTATTAAGAGAGCCTATCCAAATTGCAAGGACCAGGAATATTGGTTTAAAGAAAGTGTTCGGAGTTTAAATAGTCAATTGTCAATGGTCAATAGTCAATAGATTGTTGAAACGTCTACTTAATGACAAATGACCTAATGACCCAATGACCAAAATGTCTTTATTATGAAACGTATTAGAATAACACAGGTAAAAAGCGGTATTGATAGAAACGAAACAGCTAAAAGAACTTTAGTAGCCTTGGGTTTGCGCAAGATGAACGCAAGTGTAGAAGTAGAAGCTACACCTCAAATTTTGGGAATGGTTAGAAGAGTTGCTCACCTTATTAAGGTTGAAGAAATGCATTTTATTGAAACTAAAGCAACTGTATTAACTGCATAGGGTATTTGATGGCAGTGGCTTGAGG
>JANPPB010000553.1:0-2980 GCA_031428295.1 Segetibacter sp.
TTTACCTCTTTGGTTGGTTTAATAGTAAAATCGTTGGTTTCATTCAATACAAGTGAAAACAATCCTACATTATTATATGCATAAGTGTTTCGCTGGTAGTAATCTGTTTCGTTAGCTTTCCATTCATCGGCTAAGGTTACACCCATTTTTTTGTCGATGGTTGCTGTGGTAATAATGCCTTTGTCTTGGGTTGTTGAAACAAGCGGAAGAAATGCAGAGAATTCGTTTTTATTATTTAACACAGTTAGGTAAACTGCAGTTTTACTTTTATTGCTAACCTGTGTAACCAGGTAGGTTTCTTTGCCCTTATCTGTAAAACGGGCAATAGGTTCAATTTTTAATTTTCGGTCTGTGCCAAAGGGAAACATAAAAATGGTATCAGGAATGAAACGGTTGAAAATGGTAGCACTGATGGTTGAAGTATCAGGCAGGTTACTGAGGTTGGTATCCACAATTGCGAATGGCAATTTTCCTTCAGGATAGGCATTTAAAAAGTCATTGTATTCTACCTGTTCGTTGCCCTGCAGCGAAACTTTTTTGTTTTTGCATCCAAAAGCAACCAATAATAAAAGCACGATGGCAATACCGTAACGCATATTTTCTCAAGTTGAGGCCGCTAAATTAGGTATTAATGGTATATCCTACAGTTTACAAAAGCAGGACGGTACATTTCAAATTGTCGCTCTATTTTTTGGGACGAGCTAGAGTTCTTTGGTCAACATTGTCCCCGCCGTGCGGGGCTCACTTGTACTTATATATTTTCATAGCATCTTTTCTTATGTATACTAATCACAGGATTTAAAACCGCTGCCACAATTTGGCTTGCAGCCAGGCAGGATGTAGTGATAACTCAGTAATAATAAACAGCAACATTGATAATTGACTTAACCCCATAGTTTTATTTTCAGCTATTAAAAATAAAAATTTAGATTTGGCTAAAATTATTTTTAAGCCATATGAATTTTACTGCAAGCGAAGAAAATTATATAAAAGCCATCTACCACCTTCAGCAATCGGCAGGGCTGGTAACTACCAATGAGTTGGCAGCCCAATTAAAAACAAAGGCTGCATCGGTAACCGATATGCTAAAAAAGCTTAAGTTAAAAGATCTGTTGCTTTACGAAAAATACCAGGGATTTCAACTAAGCAGTAAAGGAAAAAAAGTTGCCCTGGGCATTATACGGAAACATAGGTTGTGGGAATACTTTTTGGTAAACAACCTGCAGTTTGGCTGGGATGAGGTGCATGAAATAGCCGAAGACCTGGAACATATTAAAAGCAAACTACTGATAGAAAAGCTGGATGCATATTTAAACTTTCCCAAGTTTGATCCACATGGCGATCCTATACCAGACGTAAATGGTAAGATGGAGCTCAGTAAGCAAATCAATCTTATAGATCTTGAGCATCACCTGGCAGCCGAAGTAAGTGCAGTAGGCAGCCAATCGTCCGGGTTGCTGGAGTTGCTAAGCCATAAAAACATTGGAATCGGCACCAGGCTCCAAATCGTTAAAAAGTTCACCTTCGATCATTCCATTGAAATAAAAATTGAGGATACGGCGCCCTTTTCTATCAGCCAGCAACTGGCTCAATCGTTATTTGTAAAACCTTTGTAAACTATGAAGCCACAGGTAAAAGAAGCCTCGTTAAGTGAAGTACATGAAAGTATTGATGTAACCAAGCCACAAAAAGGATGGCGAAGGTTGTTAGCTTACATGGGACCGGCATATCTGGTAAGCGTAGGCTATATGGACCCGGGTAACTGGGCAACCGACCTGGCTGGTGGGGCCCAATTTGGATATGCCCTTATTTGGGTATTGTTAATGAGCAACCTGATGGCACTATTACTCCAGGGGTTGAGTGCCCGCCTGGGTATAGTAAGGCGTCGCGACCTGGCCCAGGCAAACAGGGAGACCTATCCCCGCTTTGTAAATTTTGCATTGTACCTGTTAGCCGAGGTTGCCATTGCTGCCTGCGATCTTGCTGAGGTATTGGGAATGGCTATAGGTATACAATTGCTTACCGGAATGCCTTTAATCTGGGGTGTCTCTATCACCGTGCTGGACACATTTTTACTGCTTTACCTGCAACGCCTGGGCATGCGCAAAATGGAAGCCTTCATCATTTCGTTGGTAGCCATTATCGGTGGTTCTTTTTTAATAGAGATGGTGCTGGCAAAACCTAAACTCACCGATGTATTAACGGGTTTCATTCCTTCTATACCAAACAGCAATGCACTGTATATTGCCATTGGTATTATTGGGGCTACCGTAATGCCGCACAACCTGTACCTGCATTCTGCATTGGTGCAAACCCGTAAAATTTCTAATAACCCGGCTGCTATAAAACAGGCTTTGCATTTTAACCGGATTGATAGCTTTATCGCATTAAATGCTGCCTTTTTTGTAAATGCAGCCATACTTATCCTGGCTGCGTCAGTATTCTTTACTTCGGGTAATACAGAGGTGGCAGAATTAAAAGAAGCGCATCGTTTGTTATCTCCATTATTAGGTACTAAACTGGCACCTACACTTTTTGCAATAGCCCTAATCGCCGCAGGCCAAAGCTCAACTATAACCGGTACCCTTGCCGGGCAAATTGTAATGGAAGGCTATTTAAATCTCAGGATCAACCCGTGGATACGCAGATTAATTACCCGCTTGTTGGCTATTACCCCGGCAGTGCTGGTGATTTTAATTTTTGGTGAGCAAAAGGTGGACAGCCTGTTGATATTAAGCCAGGTAGTGCTCAGCCTGCAATTGGGCTTTGCCATTATTCCATTAATCCATTTTGTAAGCGATAAAAAAACGATGGGTGATTTTGCTATTAAATGGCACACAAAATTGTTAGCCTGGTTAATATCGGGGGTGCTTATTTTTCTAAATGCAAAAATGGTAATCAACGAAGTTTCTCAATTTTTTAGTGAACAGGGCCATTGGGGTTGGAAGCTGGTGATCATTCTGGCAATCTTGTTTTTTGT
>JANPPB010000554.1:0-4008 GCA_031428295.1 Segetibacter sp.
GCCTGCACAATGTTATTTAGCGCCAAAAATTGGGCAGCCTGTCCTGAGCCCGTAGCCAAGGCCGCTACACCGCCTTCCAAAGCCGCCATTCTTTTTTCAAAAACGTCGGTTGTGGGGTTCATGATGCGTGTGTAGATGTTACCGAATTCTTTTAAACCAAATAGATTGGCAGCATGTTCAGTGTTTTTAAAACCATACGAAGTGGTTTGATAAATAGGTACAGCCCTGGAATTGGTGGCTGAATCAAGTTCCTGGCCGGCATGTAATTGAAGGGTCTCAAATCGAAGATTGCTCATAGTGGTAGTTTTTAAAGTTGAATGTATTAAAAGTCGATTATTTCAATAGACTTTACAATATTGCAATTAATTTTCGGAATCACACCTATCAAAACCAATCGAAAGCTGGGAGCATAAAAAAAGCCCACCGTTCAGTCAGGTGAGCTTGAGGTATTTAGAAATGAATCTTATCTACAACCAAACTAAACTCTGACCTATCTTCCCGCTTGTAGCGGATGGAATTGGCACCTTCTTACTATTGAGTAAAAAGTAAGGGTTGCCAAGGCGTCAAAGGGCCATAACCCTCTGCCTTTCTTAATAAGTGTGTTTGTAAAGAACTGACACAAAAGTAATATGGCGGTTTATAAACAGCCAAATTTATTTTTACAAGCGGCTGTCCGTACACAAGGCATTCATCATTGCCTATATCGTCAGCTTACAAAAACCTGTTACATGCTGCACCTATACCAGGTCCCATTTTTTTCTATACTCCCTCTTCAGGTATTCATTGGCCTCTTTATCATCCTCAAACTTTTCCTTTTTACTGTTCCAGGTTAATTTGCGGTTAAGCCGGTAAGCAATCAACGCAAGGTGCATAGGCATGGTCATATTGCGGGCATATTCCAGGTTAGATTCTGGTTGGCTGCGTGATTTAACAGCATCCACAAAATTTTGCTGGTGGCCGGGAGAGCGGATGATAGTTCTGGGTATTTCAGGGATATCTGTTACTGTTTGCCCGTTGATGGTTATTTCACGGGTGTTATAATCGCAGATCAGGGTTCCTTTGTCGCCTTCGAAATAAGCGCCAATAGACCTGTTAGCGGCGCCGGGCACATCTGGTGGCAAATGCGTCCAATGCAGATTTAGACCCTCAAATTCAAAGTCAGCATCCAACCATTCCGGTGCATCGGCAATACCTTCCGGCTGCTTACCCCGGGCAGTAATTGTTTTGAGATTTTTGGGTGCTATTGACAAATAAACAATATCGGCAATATGGCACCAAAAATCCTGGAATACGCCACCTGAATAATCCAGAAAGTAGCGATATGTAAAATGACATCGTTGGGGATCATAGTCGGTATACGGTGCTGGGCCCAACCACATATCCCAATCAAGGGTTGGGGGTGGTGCCTGTACCTTACCCGGTACCAAAACCGGTGGCGCCCCGGTTTTCCAAAGCCGCACAGTATGCACATTGCCAATTGCCCCGGAGCGAATGATCTCTGCGACACGGTGATAATTTTCGCCTGCGTGTATCTGCGTTCCCAATTGGAATACCCTGTCGTGACGCTTTAATTGCTTAAGCATCATGCGGCCTTCCGCCAGGTCGTACGATAATGGCTTTTCCCCATACACATCTTTACCGGCCTTAAAAGCAAGGGTGGCAATTTGTGCATGCCAGTGGTCGGGAGTGGCCACCGTAATGGCATCAATATCCTTTCGATCAAGAATGTTCCTGAAATCCCCATAAGCCTGTGCCTTGCTGTCGGGTCTTAGCGTTTGCAGGGTATTCATGGTGCTGCTTAAATGATCCTGGTCCACATCGCATAAAGCAACAATATCTACTTCGGGCAGGGCGGCAAACCACTTCAGGTGGTTGTTACCCATGCCGCCCAGGCCAATGTGTGCAATGCGGATACGGTCGCTTGGGGCTACCCTCCCCTCAAACCGCGAAAGAAAAGCCATACTGATGGCGGCGGCCCCACCCTGCTTTATAAATGTTCTCCTGTTAACTGCCTGGCTCATATATTAATCTGTTGAAAAATAAAAAATGATATGAATGCATTAAGGTATCTAATAAATGTTGAGCTATGTGTGTTGCACTATCAATATTCTTAAAAAAGATAACTTATTTCTACAGTCAGCTCCCTGATATTACCTACAATTATTATACAACTGATATCCTTTCTGTTTTAACATTTCAAACACCATCAGTCATCTCAGGGCAGACACATGAAGCTGTTAGTTACATAAGCAGTAAAAGAGCAACTGCAAAATACTTTCATGAAGCCGTACGTTTACACTATGGCATAGAAAATAAACTTCACTGGTGTAAGGATGTAATATTTGGGAAAGATAAAAGCAAAAACAAGGGGAAGACAGCCCTCAAAACTTTTCACTTATAAATAAAGTAGTCGTGAACATGATGCGAAATTATAAGCCCGATTAAGCTATTGCCTGTAAGAAAATAAGCATGAACCGAAAACGAAAAATGGCAAATAGCGATAATGGCAATCTCCCCGACATTTTATTATCCAGTAACACCAAAAAGCAGTGACACTTTCATGCGTATGTCCTGCATCAAAAATTTGTTATTAAATCTTTAGCAAATACATCCGGGTAAACCACATATTTTTACAGTCATTTTTTACTCCACATGTATACTTATGAAATCAAAACTTACTCTAAGTATAGACTCCGAGTTGATGAACGAAATCAATCAAAAAGCTAAATTGAACAAAAAGATCAATCTCTCTAAGATGGTAGAGAATTTTCTAATAAGTCAATTCAAAACATCGGTAACAAAATCTAATGGAATCGTAGGCAGTATGCGTGGCATATTAAAGGAAACACCGGAAACACTGAATTGGAAAAAAGACAAAGAAGAACGTCTTTCAAGCAAACACCTGCATGGTTAAGGTTTTTATGGATACCAACATATTTTTGGATTTGTTTTTAGCCCGGGGGCAATTTGCAGATCCTGCTGAGAATTTACTTGGGTGGTGCGAAAAAGGGTTCATCTCCGGCTGCACTTCTTCCATTAATATCACCAATATATTTTACATTCTAAGGCGGCAAAAAACTAAAAGTGAAACCAAAAGGCTGATTAGCCAACTTCTTGGGTTTATCGGAGTTTATGGAACCTCAAAGACCGACTTGTTGCTGGCGATGCAAAGCAATTTTTCAGACATCGAAGATGCAATACAATACTATACAGCTTTAAACGCCGGCGATGTAAACTTTATAATAACCAGGAATATAAAAGATTTTAAAAACTCAGTCATCCCGTATCTTCTTCCCGAAGATTTTATTAAAAAATTTTCCTAAGCTGATTTAGTTAGTAAACAATGTCAACAGCAAAAACAACACAACACATTGAACCGGTAGCGAAATCCGAAGAGGCAATAGAAGTATTTGGCGCACGGGTTCATAACCTCAAGAACATAGATATTTCCATACCTAAGAACCAACTGGTAGTGATTACCGGGGTTAGTGGAAGTGGTAAATCGTCGTTAGCATTCGATACTATTTATAACGAAGGTCAGCGCCGTTATATGGAAAGTTTTAGCGCTTATGCCCGCCAGTTTATTGGCGATATGGAGCGGCCTGATGTAGACAAGATTACCGGCCTTAGCCCGGTCATATCAATTGAGCAAAAGACTACCAATAAAAATCCAAGGTCAACAGTAGGCACTATTACTGAGGTCTACGATTTCCTCAGATTATTGTATGCACGTATTGGCGAGGCCTACAGCTACAACACAGGCAAAAAAATGGTGAAGTGGAGCGAAGAGGAAATTGTAAGTGACGTCTTTTCAAAATATAAGGATCAAAAAATAACACTTTTAGCGCCATTGGTTCGTGGACGTAAAGGCCACTACCGTGAGCTGTTTGAAGATGTTAGAAAAAAAGGATTTGTAAAGGTGCGTGTGGATGGTGAAATCATGGAACTGAAAGAGAGAATGCAGGTGGATCGTTATAAAATTCACGATATAGAATTGGTGATTGACCG
>JANPPB010000555.1:0-5720 GCA_031428295.1 Segetibacter sp.
TGCACCCGTAAAATATTTGCACCATTTTGTAAGGCGAACGTATTCAATACAGTGGTTCCATTCAAAGCATCTTCAGCGGTTATACCCAGAGTTTTGTAGATGGTTCCTTTTCTTGAAAGTCCGGCCAACAGTGGTTTCTCAAAAATTTTGAAGGCCGAAAATTTTTTGAGTAACTCAAAGTTTTGCTGAATGGTTTTGCCAAACCCAAATCCTGGGTCAATAATTACATCATTAATACCAGCGGCCTTACATACTTCCATCTTTTTAATAAAGTAATCCAGCAGGTCGGGCACCAGGTTGTTGTATTGCGCATTTACATGCATGGTCTGAGGCGTGCCCTGCATGTGCATGCTTACGTACGGAACATTTAGAGAGGCAACAGTTGATATCATTTCAGCATCCATATCGCCACTGCTGATATCGTTCACAATGTCGGCTCCGGCTAGTATGCTTTCCCCTGCCACGTTGGCGTAGAAAGTATCAATAGAAATAAAAATCTCTTTGCTCATTCCTTTAATAGCTTCTATGGCGGGCAGTACTCTTTTTAATTCTTCTTCAGCAGCTACGTGTTTACTTCCGGGCCGGGTGCTTTGTCCACCAACATCAATTATGGTAGCCCCTTCAGCTATCATTCTCGTAACCTGGTCAATAATATCATCAGTCATAGTAACCCGGCTACCGGCATAAAACGAGTCAGGTGTAACGTTGATGATGCCCATAACAATGGGTTCATTAATCACCAAAAGCCTTCCTCTGCAATTCAAAGTAAACATTGCGGTCTTTCCTTTATTTTTGGAAAAGTAGTCAAATAAGCAATGTGTTTATTCATTCACATGCGCTTGAGTTCAACAAAGCATTTACTCTATATTATTATTTACAAAATCTAACAATTACGTATTGGAAACCTATCTCACCCAACCGACCAATTCTCAAAAAGCCACCCGTGTTTTTCTGTTAATAGCAAGAATTATTGTAGGCCTTTTATTTATTTTCTCAGGCCTGGTAAAAGCCAACGATCCATTAGGATTGAGTTATAAGATGCAGGAGTTTTTTGAGGTATGGGGTATGCAATCTTTTAATGAGTATACCTTGTTTCTTTCTCTGGTAATGAACACATTTGAAATTGTTGCCGGCGTAGCTGTGTTGCTGGGTTGGAGAATGAAACTGTTTAGCTGGTTGTTATTGTTGTTGATCATCTTCTTTACTTTTCTTACGGGTTATGCCGTGTTTTCAGGTAAAATAAAAACCTGCGGTTGCTTTGGCGATTGCATACCCCTGAGTGCTCAACAATCATTTATAAAAGACATTATACTGCTGGTTTTAATCCTGTTCATATTTTTAAAGCGCTCTATCATAAAACCTTTTTTTACTTCTGCTATAAACGGCCTGCTAATACTCGTAACAGTCTTGTTTTGTATCGTGCTTCAATGGTATGTTATGAAGCATTTGCCAATTGTTGATTGCCTGCCTTATAAAGTTGGAAACAACATTGCAGAGAAAATGAAAATTCCGGATGGGGCTGTGGCCGACAGTTTTGCAATTTCCTTTACCTATAAGAAAGCTGGTAAGGATGTTGAATTTGATATGAATAATTTTCCGGATGATTTTGATGACAGCACCTACCAGTTTGTGGAGCGCAATCAAAAATTGATCAGACCGGGAAATGCCACCCCAGCCATCAGCGATTTTAATTTACGGTCGATGTCGGGTGCCGATACAACACTCGACATATTGAACCAGGGCAATACTTATGTAATGTTGTTGCTTAAAAATATTGCCAATGCACATAAAGGGTGGGATAAAAACGCTGCTGCCGTTGCGAAGATCTGCAGCGAAAAGAAAATTCCGTTTTTTGTTGTATCAGCCGTTGCCGAAATGGCAAGTGAGCGGTTGAAAGACATACCAGGTATTCATTACCTGCAATGCGATGCAACAGTAATAAAAACAGCCGGCAGAGAAAATCCAACCTACCTGATTATGAAGCAGGCCAATATATTGGGTAAGTACGCTGATGCTGATTTTAAAAAGGTAATCCGTCAATTATCGAAGTAGAATAAAAGCTTTAATCAAAAAATATCAACTTTAAACCCAGCCATGTTAGCTTACCTGGTTAAAAAATTATTCTACGGATTTTTAGTGCTCTTTGGGGTAGTGGTGTTGGTGTTTTTCTTATTCCAGGGCTTTGGCGATCCATCGCGGTTGGTGCTAGGACAAACAGGCGATTCCGCAACCATTCAAAACATAAAAAAGGAACTCTACCTCGATCAACCAAAATGGAAACAATTTCTATTTTACCTCAATGATGTTTCTCCTCTGGCTATACATTCCGCTCAAGACATCAACAGTAAACAATTGAACGGAATTTTTATTGGAGTGCAAACTAAACTTGCATTTAAAGTGCCATACCTCCGCCGCTCCTATCAAAGTAAGCGGAGTGTTTTAACCATTTTGATTGAAGCGTTACCGGGCACTATTCTATTGGCTTTTTCGGCGATGTTTATTGCAACAGTGTTTGGTATTTTATTAGGGGTGCTGGCTGCTGTAAAGCAAAATACCTGGTGGGATACTTCTGCAATTTTTACCAGTGTTTTGGGCATTTCTGCACCTTCTTTTTTTATGGGGATTGTTATTGCTTATGTATTTGGATTTGTTTTAAGTAATGTTACGGGTTTGCACATGACAGGTAGTTTGTACACTATTGATCCATTTACCGGACGGCATCTTGAATTAAAAAATTTAATTCTTCCAGCTATCACTTTAGGTATTCGTCCATTGGCCATCATTACCCAACTTACACGAAGCTCCATGTTAGATGTGCTGGACCAGGATTACATTAGAACTGCTTATGCCAAAGGGCTTGGCAGGGGAGTTGTGATTTTTAAACATGCCTTACGAAACGCCCTTAACCCGGTAATTACTGCCATTACCGGCTGGTTTGCCGAATTACTGGCAGGGGCTTTTTTTGTAGAATATATTTTTGGTTGGAAAGGGATAGGTAAAATAACGGTTGATGCCCTGGAAAAACTGGACTTTCCCATTGTGATGGGAAGTGTATTGGTAACCGCAACATTTTTTATTGCCATCAATCTATTAGCTGATGTGTTATACGGAATCATTGATCCTCGTGTAAGAATACAGTAGGGTGTTTTACCCTCTTTCTGCCCATTTTTTTTGAATAGCTTCTAAAAGAAATTGAAATTTTGTAGCCAATTTGCAACACTTACATTTTATAATTGAAATAACATACAACTTCAGTTAGTTGTTTTATATGTTGATATTATTGGGTAGCTTTAAATAGTATTTTATAACAAAAGCATTAGACCATGAAAACCGTAGCTAATATTTTGAATAAAAAAGCCTCCCAGTGTAATATGGTTGAGGCAGGTACAAACGTAATGAATGCCCTTTCGTTAATGAACGCAGCCGACGAAACATTTATAGTTATAACTAAAGATGGCAGTTATGCAGGTATTGTTACTGAAAGGGATTATGCCCAAAAGGTTATCCTGGCCGGAAGGTCATCCTATCAAACAACCGTGGAAGAAATTATGAACTGTAACTTACCCACAGTCTGCTCCAGCGATAGCATTGAGAAATGTATGATGATGATGAATGCTTGCCGCACCCGGTATTTACCTGTATTTGACGATTTTGAGTTTAAGAACGTGATTACCATGAATGATTTAATCAGCCTGACCATCATTAATAAAGAGTACAGGGATTTATTAAAATACAGCAGCGATAAAGTTTTTTAAGCAGAAGTTCTTAAAACAAAATGAGGATTTTCGATCACTCCAAAAATATTACCGCAGGGATCTATAACAGTGCCTATCAAAATTCCTCCCCCCACATCAGTGATCGGTTCATTAGGAATACTTCCTCCTTTTAATAAAATTTCAAAAGCGTTACGGGCATCTTTCACGCCCCAATATGCTGTGGTAGAACTTCCAAAAGAAATTCCGTCTTCTTCGGGCTGCAGGCCTAACTCATAACCTTCAACATTAAAACCTACATAAAAGGGTTCGTCAAAATATGGAGGTTTACCAAGCAGGCTGCTATACCATTCTTTAGCTTTCATTAAATCTTTCACCTGGTAGATAACGGTTCGTAAGCCCAATAACATTAGAGTAGATTTATTGAATGATCACTTCTTTAATTACGTTTTCGCCTAAAGCTTCATTTACCCTGCTAATAATTTTTTCTTTCTGATACAGGAGCTCCTGTTTAAGAGGACCCACATTTGTTTTAATAATCAGGGTATGATTGATGATCTGTATTTTATCGGTGTATTTAGCAATGGTTTTACCCATGATGGTTTCCCAAATCTCAGTTATCTGTAAAGCCTGAATGCCCGTTTTAAGGCGGCTTTTTTTCAAAAATTGTTTGATGGCATCACCCATCGAAATTTCGCCCATAAGTAATAAAGATAATTGAACACATTCGTATTTGAAACGGTAAATTATAATTGTTAGGATGGAAATTTTTTAAGCGTTTTTCTGGGCTAATCCGGCTTTAAATCAATGAATTTCATCATCGGAAAATATATTAAAGCTTATTCTTCCATCAATAATGTGTCATCATTAACTCTGAGCAGATGTCGCTATTTATTCCACCAAGAAAAGTCGTCCGAAATAATTATTTCGTTCTTCTCAAAATGAAGGGTTGTCTTCATTGGAATTGTTCTGTACTGCAAAATATATTTGTCTGCAAGTTTCCTTATTTCTGGTGTGTCGTCATAAGTCAACATAAATTTCCCTTTGAGTTGTGAAGTCAATTCAAAAAGCCTTTCATGGTCAATCTTAAAATATTTGTAAAGTCTTTTCCCTGCAATTGTATAAGGTGGGTCAATAAAAAAGTAAGCACTTTGATTGCTTAAGTTTTGCTCTAAAATTTGAAATGCGTCTCCTGATATAAATTTAATTTTGTCTTTTATATAGCCGATGGCAAGTATTCTGTCACGCAAGGTTTTAGGATACCATCGTGAAGCGATTCCCTTACCGTTCTCACCATTTTTAATCATTCCCGAACCTTTGGCAAGAATGCCGCCATGAAAAACTCTATTCTTTAAAATGGTGCAAAATGCAATGTCTTGCAAATCTTTACTTGGATTTTCTAATTCAGTTTTTACGTTTGCATGTGTCAAATTATAAGAATAAATCTTGTCGGCGAGCCATTTATTTTTACCGTTTAAAATGACTTCCCAAACTGCTGCGATTTCTTCGTCCATTTCAACCATTGTAATTTCTTCGGCCATTTTTTCAAATGCTGCTGTCAAACTTACAATGCCACCACCTGCAAAAGGTTCAATTAATGTCTTAGCTATTTTGTTTTCCTGTTTCAGCCATTTTCTAACAGTTGGAATTAACCAAGTTTTGCCACCAGGATAACGAAATGGGCTTCGTTGCGGTACTGTTGCAACGTTGATTATATCTTGTCCAATAGTTTGTTCGCCAATATCGAACATAGTCATTTGATTTTTCATTCTACAACTATGTTTTCAAGGTTATCAATGTCAGAAGTACCTGCTCTTTTAGCGTCAAGTTTCTTCTGTAATATTTCGGTAAATTGGCTAATAGATCCTGCTTCAAATTTTGCAATCTGTTCTAAAGCACTTGCGAATTTGGTATAAACGATACGTTGTAGTTTCAGCGACAACACTTTCGTTTCCTTGTTAGATATAAGGTCGTAAAGAATGAAAGCAAAATCAGATTCTGCTTTGT
>JANPPB010000556.1:0-2545 GCA_031428295.1 Segetibacter sp.
TTTATCAAAGATGGTGGATGCAGTTGCAATGGGCAGAAAAATTTATTCCAATCTTAAAAAAGCTATTCAATATATCATATCCATTCACATTCCTATTGTTCTTACCGTATTTATTCCTTTGGCTTTGGGATGGATTTATCCCAATATTTTTTCACCGGTACATATCATTTTTTTAGAATTGATCATGGGTCCAACATGTTCTATTATTTATGAAAATGAACCAATAGAAAAAAATACCATGCTTCAGAAACCCCGACCTTTTACAACTACTTTCTTTAATTGGAAAGAATTATCAACAAGCATTATACAAGGATTAATGATTACCGTTGGAACTTTAATCGCTTATCAATATGCAGTTTACCAGGGGTTTAACGAGGCAATTACCCGAACGATGGTTTTCGCAGTTCTTATAACTGCCAATATATTTCTCACCTTGGTAAACCGCTCCTTTTATTATTCCATCATCACTACCACTAAGTATAAAAACAATTTGGTTTTACTCATCATCAGCATAACCATTGCCATTTCAGGGTTACTGCTTTATGTAAAGCCATTGACAAATTTTTTCAAATTTGAAACCCTCCATCTATCTCAATTAGCTATTAGCGTTGCTATAGGTTTCTTATGTGTAATTTGGTACGAGGTTGTAAAATGGAGGAAGAGAACAAAAAATATGGACTATAGATAATACTAAAAAATAAGTTGCCTTCGCTATATATCTGGTGATAATGGTATGAAATGTGAATAAATTTGCAGGCTTAAGGCGTGAAATAAGTAAATCATGTAACTTATTCCAAAAGTCATGTAATAATTATTCATTTTAATAACCTCAACTTTACATTACAGAAACCTATCGTCAACCATTTTTATGAGCGATATCATAGAAAAATTAAAATAGGCTATCTACCTTTCACTTTCATCTTAGTCTGTGAAGAAAATCATAACACTAATATTATCCCTTTTATACATTACCACCACTTCAGGGGTTACAATAAATAAGCATTTTTGCATGGGCGAATTTGTGCAATGGAACTTTTCGCATAACAAAGAAAAGAGTTGCACTAATTGTGGGATGAGCGAAACCGAAAGCAAAGGTTGCTGCGATAACCAACAAAAGATTTTTAAAATAGATAAAGAGCAAAAAATTACAAATGCTACTTATCAATATCCCCTAATAACATCCCCAGCATTACATCATGCTCCTTTTTTTGAAATAGCCTGTCTGAATGCGGCTTACTTTTTAGATGATCATATACCAAGTAACGCACTTCTTCGGGGACAAAACTTACCTCTTTTTATTCTCAACAGGGTCTTCCGCATTTAATGCCTCTACTCATCTTAACGCCAAACCTTCCTTGTTAGGGCAATGTTATTTATACTAAAAATAGAAGTGTTGTTTTATAACATAATTCTTTTATAATCATACAAAAATCATTAAAATGAAAAAGCTATTAATAATTCTAATCGCATCGTTTGCAACGTTTTCAACTTTTGCACAAAAAGCCAAAGGCAACAAAAAAAACGCCAAAACAGCAATAATGGTACAGTCAAATTACAGATGCCCTATGCACCCGGAAGTTGTAAGTAATGAGCCTGGAAAGTGTAATAAGTGCAACATGGATTTAACCCTGTCAAAAAAGGAGCAAATGAAAAAAGAAGTTATGAAAGATTACACTTGTCCTATGCACAAGGAAGTAGTAAGTAACATGGAAGGTACATGCGCCAAATGTGGAACTGCACTGGTAGTTGTTGACAGAAGAGGGAGCAAACAGGGTGGTATAACTTATGTATGTTCCATGCATCCCGAAGTGGTAGCAGATAAGTCAGGCAAATGCCCTAAATGCGGAATGGCGCTTACAGCCAAAAAAGATAAATAGAGTAATCCCAAAACGATGGACGTGAGATATCGTTCACATAATAAATTTTTCGGGAAAGGCACAGGTGGCGCAGTGCTGAATATTTATAAAAGTGTACAAGAGTGCAGCCTTGGCGCATAAACGTAACTTAAGTATGATAGTATGAATGTTACAACTTATTGCTGGTAAAGAATTTAAAGTGTTTTGTGACATGTATTTTGACGTTGATTTGTTAATGCAAAAGTTAATAGCGAAACTAATGAAGGACTTCCCTCTCCTTCGGGCAGGTATTGAGGGTGAGGTCTTTAAAGCCGCATAACGAACCAAGAGTATAAGAGTCCCGCCGGGGCGGGAACGGTAGCCTAATAGTAGCCACCCGTTTGGCTCAAAAAAAGAAAACATAACTGAGGATGAACCTCAATTATATAATAAACAAATAAGCAATGGACATTCGTAACGACTTTACTTTTCACGCAACAACAATAGAAGAAGCCACAAAATTGCTGAACAGCCATACTGAACAGGGTTTAACAATTGATGACGCCAAGCAAAGGCTTGAGCATTTTGGCTTGAACGCTATAGAAGAAGCCGAGGAAATCAGTCCATTTAGAATTTTAGTAAACCAGTTTAAAAGCCCAATTGTTTTTCTATTGTTGTTTGCAGCAGGTATGTCTTTCTGGTTTAAGGAA
>JANPPB010000557.1:0-1607 GCA_031428295.1 Segetibacter sp.
GTGGACTCTTGTATAAAATGAAGAATGGTCAATTGGTGTCTCTGTAGTTATTAATTGGTAACACGTTAAATTAATGGTGCTGTAAGCTGACTGGTGCACAAGGTAGTTAACACGACCAGCAGCAAGTTCTATCCCTTCCTGTATGTCGTTTATCTCATTTTGAACTTCCAAAATGTCTTTCATATTCTTTGCCTGGCCAAGTAATTCAAGGTAGCGGTCACGTACTTTCTTCTTTGCCTCCATCCGCGACTTGGTATCTACTACTTCGCCTGTTACATCTTCACTGGTGATGCTTTTTTGAATCACCTTAGCTCCTTCAGCAGGCAGGGCATTTAATAATGGTTCAAACTGCCCTACAGGCACCTTAATTGTTATCGTATTTTGAAGCCTGCCATCCTGCTCCGTCTGTTGTTCAGCAGCTATGTAAGCGCCATATCGTTTGGTGTTATTATGAATTACCTGGTTATAGGCATAATAGTCTTTCAATTCAACAGTAATATTGGCTGTTTTAATGATCTTCTTATCCCAATCCATTGGTGGCACTGGCTGACCCGCCTGTAACACAATGTGGCTTCCATTGCTGCCGGCAATCGTATCTGCCAACCTGTTTGGAATTGACTTACCTTCTTCTGCTTTGTTCTTTTCAAAGCCTGACAACTCAATATCGCTTATTGATGCTGAATCAACAGTATTGTTCTTACTCGCATTTTTATCGCATGAGAGTAGCAGCACAGCCATTGTTATAGCTATGAAATAAGGGAAGGATTTCATAATGGGTTGTTTAAAAATTAAGATGCATTTTCAATATGATTTGCATAAAAACTTCGTGAAGAATGGAAAGATTTTAAATTATTTAGACCTGAATATTTTCCTGCACCTGGCTTAAAAAGGAAGTGCTTTTGAATTACTTATGCAATTAGACATAGCCGTGGCTTATAGTTGCCGTAGCAACAGTTTAATTGTGATAGAATTAAAAAAATTGAAAATAATTGATGTAGGCGCCTTCAGGCATTTATAACATAAGAATGCAAAAAGTAACCTTCAGAGTTAGATAAAATTTCTGAAATAAATTTAGCGACAGATTATTTTGGAGTTGACATTAATGCACGAAGTGATTGGAGCATGTACAACCGAGGAATACAGATTTAAAACTGAATTAACTATTATCAAATCAACCTGCTTTCATTCAAAGCCAATAGAAATCAGGATTAAACAGAATTGCCATCAGGCACGTTTTATTTTTTCAAAATTTGTCTTCTCCATTCGCGGCCATTCATTACCTAAAAACCCGAATGCAACACTCATTTTGTAATTAAATTGTTGAACGCTTTCATTCCAAGGCAGGCCTCCTGAGCTGTTCATCTGTTTATCAGCGTCTTGAAGGCTAAGCGCTTCAAAAACTGATTTGTCCAACCTGTAAATGGTGTTGTCCATACCACTAAGATCGGAAGTAATACCTTATCGGGAATACCGGAACAGTTCTTCTAACTAAATTTAACTTACTCATTGTCATACTTACTATTATTGCTTTGCCGAACCTGGGGCTATTTATAATACTTAAAAACATCAAGCTTGAACCAGCCTATTTCCACGTCATCCCAAATATT
>JANPPB010000558.1:0-2870 GCA_031428295.1 Segetibacter sp.
AGAAAGTTGTATTGAAACGCCGGGTGGTTGCGTTGACGATACCGATGCCAGCCTTGAAGTAGCAATCCGCAGGGAAATGCTGGAAGAAACAGGGTACGAATTTTCATCGGCTGATTACCTGGGCAGAACCTCGCCCAACCCAAGTACCAACGACAATTTAATGCACATGTTTTTGCTGCAGGGTGGTTTAAAAGTGCAGGAACAGCAGCTGGATCACAACGAAGAAATTGAAGTACACCTATACTCCATTGAAGAATTGTTTGGAATGTTAGACCGCAACGAGATCGTGCAGTCCATGCATGTAACGGCTATCTTTTTTGCATTGAAGAAAATGGGGTTGTTGAAATTTGCTAAGTAATAAACAACAAGGCCGTATGGTAAAAGATATAGCCCGCTTATTTCTTTGATTCTGAACCTGCTTCTACTTTGCGATTTTGGTTATTAAAATTCTCTTTAATCATTTGAGGATTTGAGGGCTTAACCTCATTAGAGTTTATCCCCGGAAGTTGTGTAATGGTTGTAGTAGTAGTCGAACTATTACTCCCTTTATTTTTTAATGTTTCATTTGACATCTGTTCTCTTTTTTTAAAATTACTAACTTTTTCATTGGTAACAAGTTCTACTTTTTGAATTGTTTCATTTTTGATAGAGAAATGGAATGCAAGGCAAAAAAGATAAGGTACTAATGCAATTAAGGCTGCTGAAAAAGCTCGAAAGTAAAATAATCCTTTCCTTTTGAAGACATGATTATTTACAAAAACTGCCTTTTCAAGTTCATTAATATATGATGCCTTTAAGTACTTATCCGTTATGTCGGGCCTTTTTCCTTCTGATTCATATTCCAATCTCAATTTTTCGTAATAAACTTTTGGCTCTATTAAATATGCAACTTCAACAGGGATTAACAACCTGATTGTAAAAACAAGCGAGTATAGAAATGGAAACAGGAATAGAAAGAAGGAAATGTAATGAAGCCAATTTCTGGCAATCGTAAAAAACAAAGTCTGAATAATAGGTATGAGGAAAATAGCAATTGCTGAATAAATGATTAAAATATTTGTGAACTTATCGAGGTTTTTTTGATAAGCATTTGAGTATTGATCTAACCTCCGTTCATTGATGTTAATAATGTAATCCAAATCATAAAACGATATTTTCTCCATAAGGTATCTTCATTGATCATTAATGTAATATGAATTTTTTAAATTATTTAATCTAATCAATCCAAATTTAAAGGGAAAAATCAATTTTGATTTCAGTACTGTTAATCTACTGCAAATTCACTTCCCCTACTAAAAAAACACTACCGCATATTAGTATAAGATCGTCTTTGGTAGCATTTGCTATAGCCTGTTTTAATGCCAGGTTTACTTCGCTAAATGAATGGCCTCGCAATCCATTACTTTCAGCCAGGCTTTGTAAAATTTCCTCATGCATAGCCCTCTCAATTTGTGCTTTTGTAAAATAATAGGTAGCGGTTTTAGGTAATAGCTGAAGCACATTCGACACTTCTTTATCTTTTGCAAATCCTATTACAATGTGCAGGTTATTGTAGGTAGTCAGCTCCAGTTGCTGTACTATTTGCTTAATGCCATCTTCGTTATGACCCACATCGGCAATAACCATTGGATGTTGTTGCAACACCTGCCACCGTCCATACAAACCCGTCAGCTTTTTAACATGAGGCAATGCAGCCTGCAAATGCTCATGAGTTATTGGCCAACCCATACTATGCAATTGTTCAACTGCTTCAATAACAGTTAATACATTTTTTAACTGGTAAATGCCCGGTAGGTCTAGTTGATATGTTTGATGGTTCTGAGTAAGTTCATTTTTTGCCACGGAGACTTCCAGTAAATGATTGTTGGTTTGCCATTCAGCAACCCATCTTTTTTCGCTTGCAAAAACTATGGGGGCTTTTTTTTCTGCAGCAATTTTTTTAAAAACTGCTTTTGTTTCAGGTAGCGTTTCGCCAATAATTACAGGCACGCCATCTTTAATAATACCTGCTTTTTCAAAGGCTATCTTTTCCAGGGTGTTACCCAAAATATTCATGTGGTCGCGGCCAATGTTGGTAATAATTGACAATACGGGAAGAATGACATTGGTACTGTCTAAACGACCACCCAGACCTACTTCAACTACAGCTATATCCACCTGTTGTTGTGCAAAGTATTCAAACGCCATAGCAACTGTAATTTCAAAAAACGAAGGTTCAATTTCTTCGATAAGGGGTTGAATTCTTTGCGTAAAATCAATCACAAAATCCTCTTCAACCATTGCACCATCTATCTTAATTCGTTCCCTAAAATCTTTTAAATGAGGCGATGTATACAGGCCCGTTTTTAACCCGGCAGTTTGTAGGGTTGCGGCCAGCATGTGGCTGGTAGACCCTTTGCCATTAGTGCCTGCAATATGTATGCTTTTAAATTTGTGTTGAGGATTGCCCAGTTGATCCAGCAGCCTTATCGTATTTAAAAGATCAGCTTTGTATGCTGCTGCACCTATGCGGCTAAACATGGGAAGGCGCGAAAAAAGATAATCTGTCGTTTGTTTATAATCCATGTATCAGAAATAATATTGAAGGAATAAAAGCGGGCATTCATTTAGCTATTGCACAACAATGTAAAACTACTTTAAAATAAAAACTGCCGGAAAAGTTCTCTCCGGCAGTTTAAAAAATTGCATCAAGTCTACAACTATCCTTTCAGCTTAAATTCAAATAAGATGGATCCTGATTGCTCGTCCTCTGAACCTGAATTAAGTTTTAATTGCATGGCCTTTCGCAAAGCAATGGAACGTATACGGGCATTAGTGGTTGTAGTACCCTGCAGGTTTACAGTTGCAGCCGTTACATTACCAGCCGCATC
>JANPPB010000559.1:0-8865 GCA_031428295.1 Segetibacter sp.
AGTTTTATAAATACGTGTTGCTACTCCATCAACAAATGAGTGCTCTATAAACTTCTCAGCATTCAGATCGTCCCTGTTCAAATATCCTTGCGCCAATCCATTTCCCGAAATACAAATTTCTCCCGCAGCACCTATAGGCACCAGGTTGTTTGCTTTGTCAATTATGTAAATACTGGTATTGTCAATTGGTTTACCAATGAGTATTCCATCATGAATCTTTAGATGATCTGTAACAGTTTTAAAATCGAATACTACACAACCCACTGTCGCTTCCGTTGGACCATATTCATTGATCACTTCCACTTCTATATCCTGATTGTAGAAATAATTAAACTGGGCGGGATATAGTGCTTCGCCACCTATCACCAGTTTTCGGGTTACCCATGGTTCGTCACTATCTATATCAAGACTTTTTAACAGCTCAAGGTGTGCCGGTGTAATCTTTAAAAAATCGTACGGAGCATGAGCTAAAAAATTTTCATCTTCAAAAACATTCACGCCCTCATTAGCACTTATCACTAACGATTTACCCGCCAGCAGTGGCATAAATAAAGCAGTGATTGAAGCATCAAACGTAAACGACAGGTGTACGTAGGAACCGGTATTGTTGCTTGAAGGATCAACATAATTTGTTTGGCTGTTAACCAGGTAATTTACCAGTGAAGCATGTTGGATAACAACTCCTTTTGGCTTACCGGTAGAACCCGAAGTGTAGATGATATAAGCAGGGCTGGAAGGCAATGCCATAGAAGAAAACTCAACAGCATCGGCCAGACCTGTCCCGGATTCAAGATCATCAAGGTTAAGCAGTTGAACACCATTTAAATCTGCTAATGAAGCTTTTGATTCATCATCGCATACCAAAATAGCAGTATTGGTATCACTTGCTATAAACGCCTTTCTTTCTACCGGATAACCTGGGTCAACAGGAACATAAACTCCTCCTGCTTTTAGTATACCCCAAATGCCAATCATCATGTTGACACCCCGGCCTATGCAAAGTGGTATGTTGTCTCCCTGCCGGCTACCCTGAATTACAAGCTCGATAGCAAGCCGATCAGATAACTGGTCGAGTTGTTTAAAAGTGAGTACCTGCTCTTTATATTTTATTGCAATTGCCGTAGGAGTTTTAGAAACTTGTTGTTTAAACAAGTCAACAACAGTAACATCATTAGCAAATTTCTTTGCAGTATTGTTAAAATCAACCAACAATTTTTGCTGTTCTCCACTTGTCAATACCTGTAAAGAATCGATAGGCTTGTATCCATACTGAGTAATAGATTGCAACAGTACCTTAAAATTTTCCATCATTCGCATAATGGTATCACGGGCAAATAGATCGGTGCAATAATCAACGGAAAAATGCAGGTTGTTGCCAGCCTCTTTCACGTTCACGATCAAATCGAGCTGGCTGTACTTCTGCTCAATTTCAAACGGAGCTATTTGCAATCCATCCAAATTAACCTCAGGTAAATCAGGTGTGTTTTGCAACACAAACATTACCTGGAACAAGGGGTTTCTGCTGGTATCTCTATCCGTTACAACAGCATCAACCACCCGCTCAAAAGGAACGTCCTGGTAATTGTAAGCATTGATGACCGTATGCTTTATTTGGCGGAGAAAATCATAAAAAGTATTGCTGCCATCAATAGTACTACGTAGCGCAATATTATTGATGAAGAAGCCAATGAGTGCTTCCACTTCCGTTAGCTGGCGATTGGCCACAGAAGTGCCCACACAAATATCCTGCTGCCCGCTATTACGGTATAACAGCACTTTAAAAGCAGCCAGCAATGTCATGAACAACGTAGTGCCCTGCTCATTACTTACACCTGTTATCTGATCAGCCAGCGACCCTTCAATGGTATACTGAAGGTTTGCACCCCGCAAACTTTGAACGGCAGGTCTTGGATAATCTGTTGGAAGCTGAAGAGGCGTAACATGCTGCAAGCGGTCTATCCAAAACTGAAGGCTTTCCTTCATCACTTCCTTCGACATGTATTGGTTTTGCCAAAGCGCATAATCGGCAAACTGGATGGGCAATGGCACATTAGGCAGAGGCTTTGCAGAAACGATATGCTGGTAGAACGCAATCAAATCATTTACAAACAATGTAATTGACCAACCATCTGCAGCTATGTGATGCATATTAATCAGTAGTACATGCTCATCATTATTCAATTGGATTATCTCAGCCCTTAGCATGTAATCAGCCGTTAAATTAAAGGGCTGTTGTACACGCTTTGCTATGTATTTGTCAAGATTGCTTTTGTTATGTAACGATGCATCATTGATGCACGCTAACTTCCAGTTAGCTGCTGTGTTGATTAATTGATAAGGCCGGCCATCTTTTTCTAAATACACGGTGCGGAGCACCTCATGCCTATCAACGACCTGCCTGATAGCTTTTTCAAGCGCATCAATATTCACCCTACCTTTTAACTGAAGGGCAAAAGGAATATGATATTGTACCGTACCCTGCAATTGGTGAATGAACCATAATCTTGCCTGGCTGAATGCAAGTGGGATATGTGCAGGCCGCTCTTTTGCAAGTAGTTTAGGAAGTAAATTTTTGGCTTGAGAAGTTTCTATAACGTTGGCCAGTGCTTCAATAGTTGGATGTAAAAAGAGCTCTTTGATCGGCAGCTCAATGTTCAACTCCTTACGAAGTGCAGAAACAAAGCGCATTGCTGAAATGGAATTTCCACCTATATTAAAAAAGTCGGCATCGATACTGATGCTTTCGTAGCCAAGGATAAATTGCCATAGCCCCACAAGTTGCTTTTGAAGATTGGTTGCGGGTTCAATTAATTCATATGAGGCATCTGCATCTATTGTTGGTGCAGGCAACATTTTTTTATCAACCTTACCACTTATGGTTACCGGCACATGATCAATACCAATCAAAAATTCGGGTACCATAAAAGCTGGCAACTTTTCAGCTAAAAAGCTTTTTAACGTGGCACTGTCCACCACATGAGAAGGTGTATAATAACCAACCAATACCTTGTCTTTGTTGAGTTGGCTTGTAAGAACTATTGCCTGGTTTAAGCCTTCGTATTGTAGTATTGTATTTTCAATCTCACCGGGCTCAATTCTTAATCCTCTTATTTTAACCTGGTCATCTATTCTGCCGAGGTACTCAATATTTCCATCCGGTAACCAACGGCCCACGTCACCTGTTTTATACATTCTGCCGGCTCCATAAGGGTCTGTTACAAACTTCTGCGCACTTATTTCGGGACGGTTTAAATAACCTCTGGCAACCTGTGCACCTGCTACACAAATTTCGCCGCTCACATTTACGGGAACCAACTGCCCCTTTTGGTTTAAAATGCGAATTTTTACGTTCGTTATCGGCTTACCAATGGTGATGATATTCTCATCTGTAATCGGCTGGTCAGTAAGGGTAGCACAGACTGTTGTTTCGGTAGGACCATAAGCATTTATAACACGAACACCTTTTGCTTTAAGCTGTAAATAGCTTACGGGGTTTAAAGTTTCACCTGCCGAAACTATGGTTTGCAGTGTTGCGGTATTGTCTATAACCAATTGCAAAAATGTAGGTGGCAAAACGGCTACCTGCACTTTGTGTTTGGTTATAAACTTATTAAATGCCTCCGGCGAAGAGAGGTCTTCTTTTTGAGGAATCACCAACTGCCCGCCGCTTAATAAAGTATTGAAGATTTCGTAGCACGAAGCGTCGAAACTGTATGATGCAAATTGAAGGGTACGTGTGCCAGGTTGTAACCACAATGGAGTAGCCTGACTATATGCAAGATTTATAACTCCCCCATGCTCTACCATAACACCTTTTGGCAAACCGGTTGAACCGGAAGTGTAAATAACATACGCTAAATGATCGGGCTGGATGTTAAGCCCTAAATCTGTTGTGGGTTGTTCCTTAAGTTCAGCATTAAAGTAATCTATGTTTAAGGCTTTTAATCCGGGCTGGCTTTTTAACTTGAGGACTGTATTATTGTTGCAGAGTACATGAGTTGCACCTATATCATTTAAAACAAAATTAATACGCTCCTGCGGATAATCAGGGTCAATTGGCACATAAGCAGCACCAGCTTTTAAGATACCGAGCAACCCTACAATCATATCTGCACCCCTACCCAAACAAATGGGCACAAGGGTCTGGCTGTTTACACCCTGACTGCTTAAAAAGTGAGCAATTTGATTTGACTTTTCGTTTAGTTGCTCATAGGTACTTTGGGTATTATCAAAGATTGTAGCAATCGCTTGCGGCTGCCTTACTACCTGGTAATAAAATGCTTCTATAAGATTATTGAATTGTGGAAACAGTCTATCGGTATTATTAAAATCTACCAACAAATGATGTTCTTCAGCCGCCGCTAAAATCTTTATGTCTTTTAAGGAGTGCTTGTCAATTATTTGTTCGAGACCACGTTGAAAATGTCGCCCAATATTCTGGATGTATTCTTCACAAAGTATGTTTGAATTATAATTAAAAGAAACAAGCAACTCATCATAATTAGTGACTCCAATAGTTAGTGGGTAATTGGTTCTTTCGTCCATTTCCACATTACTCATATTCAAACTCCACTGTTCGGATTGTATTTGTTTATTGAAAGGATAATTCTCAAATACAAGAAGGGTATCAAATAATCCTGAACGTATGCCCGACCAATCCTGGATGTTTTGTATGGGGGTGTACTGAAATTGCTGCGCATACGCCTGCTCTTTCTGCATATTCTCCAGCCAATCTGCAATTACCGTATCATCGTTAATAACAGACTTTAAAGGAACTGTATTAATGTACATTCCTACCCTGTTTTCTACATTGGTAAATTCAGATGGCCTTCCTGAAACAGTTACACCAAATAATACAGTATGATTGTTTGTATAGGTATGCAACAGGTAAGCCCATGTTGCCTGGAAAATTGTGTTGAGTGTAATTTTATGCTCACGGGCAAATTTTTGCAGATTTGCACTTACCGATTGAGGGATTTGAAGCTCATATTTTTTATACTTAAGTATTTTATCATTCTGCTTTTTACCTACCTGGTTAAAGGGCAATGTTGTTCCCTCTTCAACTCCCTGAACATAGGAACGCCAGTAGTTTTCTTCCAAAGAAGAGTCCCTGTTTTCCAGGTAATAAATGTACTCGCCATAACGGTCTTCTTTTGAAACGATTAGCGGCATACCAGTAGACAATGTTTCGTATGCCTGTAAAAACTTGTAGAACAGAATATGTAGCGACCAACCATCAAACAAAATATGATGGCTTGTCCAAACCATTTTGTAGGTAGTATGATCTAACCGGAATAAAGACAACCGCATTAGGGGTGGCACTTCAGTTTCGAAGCCTTCAGCACGATCGCTTTCAAGAAATTGTTTCAGATAGGTTTGTTGTTGTTCCCCATCAAGAATTCTTAAATCAACTTCGTGTACCGGCAAATGAATATGCCTGAAAACGGCCTGGACCGGAATATTAAAATCGTGATTAAAAAATGCACTTCGTAATATGCTGTGCTCATCAATAACATGTTGCCATGCCTTAATTAGTACCTCTATATTGGGGTGGTTTAGGTTGGCAAAAAACTGGTTGATGTAAGCACCTGAAGCTGGTTCGTAGATGGTATGAAACAACATGCCTTGCTGCAAACCACTCAACTTATAAACATCACTTAAATAATCTGTAATTCGTCTATTGTTAAAAGGCTTTTCAAGAAAACTATTCAGTTCATCGGGGCTAACCACACCGCTCAAATTAAAGTCGGAGGGTATAAAATGATTTCCTGGTTGAGTTGAACAAGAGTCAAGAAGCGTTTTTAGCTTGTTAACAAATTGGCGGGAGAGTAATTGTATGGTTTCGGGCCTAAAGTGTCTTGAAGTAAACAACCAATTCACTTCTAATTTGCCTTTATTTACAAATGCACTTATAGATATTTTTTGATTGAAGAAATTTTCCGGACCACTTTCTGCCTTTAACGAATTTTCGTCAAACTGTAACCATTGTCCCGTTGGTAATACATTATCTAACTGGCCGAGGTAATTGAATAAAATATCTACAGGATGATTGCCTTGTAATGCTTCATCTCTGTTTATATATTTAAGAATGCCAAAGCCGATTCCTTTGTCGGGCACCCGTCTTACCTGCTCTTTAATTGAATCCAATAAATCACAATCGTCCTTGCCATTGGATTGTAATAAGAGTGGGAACATGGTAGTAAACCAACCAACCGTATTACTTACATCCACACTATTTTGAAAGCTCTCTCTTCCATGCCCTTCTAACCAAACCGATATTGCATTGTTTTTAGTCCATTTAGAAAGCGTTTCATACAAAGCACCCAACAACAATTCGGTTGCCTCTATTTTGTAAGCATCCGGGTCTTGTTTTAATAAACGATTTGTATATACTTCATCCAGAGACACCGTAATGATTTGAGTCTCATTTACCAGTACATTTTCAGTATACCCGAAGTCTGTTTGTAATGGCCGGATGTTCTCAACCATACTTTTCCAAAACGCTTTTTGCCGAAGTAATTTGGCATTGCTACCATATTGAACAAGGGCATTAAAATGTTGGCGGTACGAGTAAGTTTTTCTTTGGGCTTCAAGCAAATTTCCAGCAGATAAAGTAGCTAAACCTCTTTCAAATTCTTCGAGCAGGATGCGCCACGATATACCATCCACTGCAAGGTGATGGATAATGATCAGTACTTTATTTGTTGCTTCAATTGCCGGCGAATAAATAAATACAACCTTTATGATTTCGCCTTTTTCAATGGATAATTGAGCCTGGTATTTTTCGCTTACCTGTTGTAAAGCCTCTCCAAAAACCTGACTACCGTTTTCTAAATCCTCTACTATCACACTTCCCTTAGCAGTTCCATATTCCTGTATCCATTCGCCACCCGTATAACTGTATTTAAACCGCAATGCATCGTGGTAATTTACCAATGATTGCGTGATGGACTGTATCCACTCAACTGGAACTTTCTTATCAACAGAAAGCATTACACTTTGATTAAAGAAAGATGGTACCGGTTGCCCCTCATTAAACCATGATTGTTGAACGGGCAGCAAACCTGCTATGCCGGTTAATGTATCCTGCTGGGCTTTATCCTCTTCTTTTATCCGGTCGTTAATAGCGTATGAAAGTTTGCTTATGGTTTGGTGTAAAAAAATGTCTTTGGGCTGAATGGAATATCCCAGTCTCTTTAACCTGCTTACCACTTGTATGGTAAGTATAGAATCTCCGCCTTTTTCAAAAAAATTGTCTTCTATTCCTATTTGATTTACACCCAACAAATCCTGCCATGTTTCCGCAATAGCTTTTTGTAATGGGGTTTCCGGGGCAACATATTTACGGGTTGACAATTTTTCAAACTGGTAATCGGGTAAAGCTTTTTTATCAACTTTTCCGTTTGCATTTAAGGGTATCGCTTCTATCTCTATCCAAAAAGCTGGCACCATAAAATCGGGCAGGTATTTGCGTACATAGTCCAGCAGTGACTGTTTGTTATAATGCTCGCCGGGAACTACATAAGCCACCAATTGCTGATGAAGACCCTTGCCCATTTGGCCAGCTATAACCAATGCCTGGTTAACCAGATTACTTTGTAAAACTGCACTTTCAATTTCACCCAATTCTATACGGTATCCCCTGATTTTTACCTGGTCATCAATTCTGCCCAGGTATTCCAGGTTGCCATCGGGCATCCAGCGGCCAAGGTCGCCCGTTTTATACAACCTTGCACCCGGCTTATTTGTAAATGGATCAGCTATAAATTTTTCAGCAGTCAACCCGGGCAGGTTTAAATATCCCCTGCCTACCTGTGCACCTCCAATGTGAATCTCGCCGGCAATACCTATGGGCACAATAGCACCATGTGTATCTAAAACATATACTTCACTATTTGCCAAAGGTTTACCAATGGGCATTACGGAGGCATGAAGATCATTAGTATACCTACACTCAGTAATAGTAATAGTGGTTTCTGTAGGACCATACTCATTGTAAAAAGAAACGTGTTTTGCCCAATTGCGGGCTAAGGCAAGAGAGCATGGTTCGCCCCCGGCGATCACCCTTTTTAACGAGCCATAATTTTCTACCGGCAGCACCTCTAAAAAGCTTGGCGTAGCATGCAGATGTGTTATTGATTGTTTATTTAAAAGTGAGATCAACTGTTGCTGATCGCCCATAACCGCCTTGTCAATAAGCACCAATGTTGCGCCTGAAGTAAAGGCCAGCATGTATTGCTCAACCGATGCGTCAAAGGCAATATTTGAGAATTGAAGGATCTTTTCAGTTGCATCGATACCAAATTCTTTCACCTGGTATAAAGCTTCGTTAACCACACTTCCATGCTCAATCATAACTCCCTTTGGCTTTCCTGTAGAACCTGAGGTATAGATGATATAGGCAAGACTGTTGCTTGTTATTTTGCTACCGGGATTGCTTTGTGCCTCTTGTTGTAAAGCATCCTTGTATTCATCGAGGTCAAGAATTTCAATGTAATCATTTGCAGGTATTACCTGCTTGTTTTTGTTTTTGGTAAGGATGATGGTAGCACCAATATCCTCCAACATGTAACGGATACGCTCTTGTGGATACTCGGGATCGATGGGTACATAAGCTGCACCTGCTTTTAGTATACCGAGTATACTTACCATCATATCCAAACACCGGTCCATACAAAAGGGGACCATCATTTCCGGCTTCACTCCTTTTGCCTGCAGGTAATGAGCCAATTGATTTGCTTTGTTATTCAGCCCGGCATATGTCAGTTGTTCATTTTGAAATACCAGTGCGATAGCTGATGGATTTTTTGCAGCCTGCTCTTCAAACAAGCTAACCATCGTCTGATCTTCAGGTACTGAAACATA
>JANPPB010000560.1:0-1543 GCA_031428295.1 Segetibacter sp.
CACCACCGCTTACTATGCAATGCACATGTGGATGAAAAGTCAACTGCGGTCCCTCCCGTATGCTTCGCACGGGACAGGCACGTATGCAGCACTGCTATAATACCCGGCTGTGCGTCCAGGTACTGTGTATCCTTTGCAAACTTTAATAGCGTATACGAAGCAGCATCGAACAGGAGCTTGAACATTGCTTTTCGATTGCCCATTACCAGGCTATTCAACTGATGAGGCATGGTAAAGACCGCATGATAGTATTTAACCGGCAACAGTTCCTTCATACGTGCTTCTATCCACTCTTCTTTTTTGCTGTTACCACATGCAGGGCAATGGCGGTTACGGCAACTATGGTAAACATATTCCCGCCTTTGGCGGGACCGCAATCACTGTCGCTGCAGCGATCATTATTGCTACCCTCGCAAGTGCAGCTATAATATTTTACTACATAAATCGCAATCCAAATTATTAAAACTCCGTATTGGAAATCAGTACTCAGCAATCCTACGCTTCGAAGTATACACAACAAAATGAAAGCTGGCGTTGGGATATTGCTTTCTCAAATTTTCAGCTAATTTTTTGTACACCCTCTCTTCCGGGTAACAAGGCACATTAAGTTCAGTCATGCTCCATTTGGTGGCAGATATTTGAACGCCACTTGCACAATAGATTTTAGAAGATGTTTTATTAATGAAGGGTTGCAGTGCCTGAGGGTAACTGTTTACCAAAGTGTCCACACAAATGTTTAAGTGTTTTGTTTTACCGGAGTACAGGCTGCTTGAAAGGTAGGTGTCCCATAAGCCAAACAAGTGAGTGAGCGGTAAAACTCCCCATAAAATAAGCAGCCATAACAAATGCTTATGTAGCATAATTTTCCAGTTGATCTTCACATCATTTTTAATGTAAATAGCAGCTAACAAAACAGTCATTACTGCATTCCACGGCCAAACCACTTTATTGTAATTAATGCCAAGCGGGCCAAGAAAAATAAGATTGAAGACATGAGTTGCTATTAAAATGGCTGCTCCTTTTTTTTGAGTGGACGCAAAAAGAAGCAGCATAGCTCCCATAATTTCAATAAGCGGAATTACAAAACCTGTAAGGTGCAGCAATCGTGAATGGGCAAATGCTGATGGTAAGTGTAAAAATTGGATCAGGATCATTTTTTCCCAGATGGAAGTAAGGAAGCCACTATTGAATTTGGATAAGCCACTAAAAAAATAAGTTGACCATAATACAAATGCTACAGCAGTGTAGCGCCTTCGGTTGTTTTTATAAAACACAATGCTGATTACTACAAATGTCAGGTACAAATACTCCCAGGGTTGCCAGCGGTTCATGTCTAACAGGCAACTAATTATTTCAAAGCTGACCACCAAAATCATGAATGGTTTGTAGGTAGGTTTTATTACCAGCATTGCTAAGGCCAGTAGTGAACCTGCAAATAATATAAGGTGTAATATGGGTGGCAATTGTAAACCATCAATAGGTGGTAGCAAAGGGAAAGTGCGATTTGATATCCACAGATTTTTACTGATCAGTTTTGCAATCA
>JANPPB010000561.1:0-5243 GCA_031428295.1 Segetibacter sp.
TTGCCCTCCTCCAAAAACTAAAATCCGCCAACTTCCCCTGCCTCGCCTCCACCACCCAACGCATCATAAAATTTGAACAGGATGGAACCAAACAATCAACCTTCCGCTTCGTCCGTTTCAGAGCCTATTGAGCTTAATGAAACACAGGCTGCCGCACTCAATGCTATTAAAGAGTTCCTCGACTCCGCCGATAAAATCTTTATCCTCAACGGTGCTGCCGGTACCGGCAAAACAACCCTTGTTAATCAGCTTTGTAAAACCCTGAGCCAACAAAAGATCCGCTACGAGCTGGCAGCCACTACCGGTCGTGCCGCCAAAGTGCTTTCTGCTAAGGCAAACATACAGGCCAAAACCCTGCATAGCCTGCTCTATGTTTTTGACGAGATAAGTGGCAATGCCGCTGAAGGGCAAGACCCCTGGACATCCGATACCGGCCAGTTGTTTCTCAACTTTGGCGTTCGCAATGCTGAGGTCGACATTCATCCCAATGTGTTTATTGTTGATGAGGCCTCTATGATTAGCCACCTGCCGGCTATGGAAGGGCATACTGCCCGCTTTGGTTCGGGCATATTGCTAAACGACCTGCTGCAATATGCAGGCACAAGCCAAATCATTTTTGTAGGCGATGCATGCCAGTTGCCCCCCGTAGCCGACGAATCGTTTAGTGCCGCACTAAGCACACAATATTGGCAGCAGCGTAATATAAAAAGCCGATACTATACCCTTACCCAAATAGTAAGGCAACAACAACACAACGAAATATTACAGGTAGCCGGTGTTTTTCGCAAGGCTATAGAACAGAATAGCAGGGAGAAACTGATAGCGCTGCCCCTGCCGCAAAACAAAAATGTATTTGCCACATTAGGCCAGCAAAAGTTTCTGGAAGCTTATCATAAAGCTGTAAAAAAAAATGGGATAACCAATACCGTGGTTACCTGCTTTGGCAATAAAGTGGTATCAACGCTAAATAATCTCATACGCCGCCAGTTGCACAATAAGGCCGAACTGCAGGTGGGCGATATGCTATTGGTAGTGCAAAACAGCTATAGCACCAACCTGGTAAATGGCGCCCAGGTGATAGTGACCGAGGTACAGCCATATATGCCGCGTGCCGGTTTCAATTTTTTGAAAGTAAAAGTGAAGTCAGTTTTTGATAACGAAGAATTTGAAACCCTGCTCATCGCCGATCTTCTTTACAACGATGTGCCCCACTTAACCAATGATGAAGTAAAAAGACTACTTATAGATTTTGACCACCGAATGAAAAACCTGGGCATTAAACGAAACAGTACTGCCTATAAAGATAAAATGCGCACCGACGAATACCTCAATGCCTTACGTGCAAAATTTGGCTATGCCATTACCATACACAAGGCTCAGGGTGGCGAGTGGAACGTGGTTTTTCTTTTTCTTGATTCAACCATTTACAGCCAGGTGTATAGCAGGTCAGGTGCAGATCGTCATCCCGATGGGGCCGACCGGTTTCACCGCTGGTTTTATACCGCCATTACCCGTGCTAAAGAATACCTGGTGGTAAATGACTGCCCCATGGTAAAAAACTTCAGTTACCGTTACCCTGAAGAAAACAAAGCGTATTGGAAGCAGATGCAGAAAGTGAAAGAAAAGGCAAAAACGAGCCTGCAATACTATCCTGCAGGAACCGTGCAGGGAGTGGTATCAGCCATCCTGCATTTTAACGAAGATGGTACCAATGGATTTATTAAAACGCCTGCCACTACCGAAAAAGTGTATTTTATTATCAGCAGCAAAAATCCTTTGCACGGAAAAATAAAAGAAGGCACCAAGCTCCAGTTCGTTATTCTGCCGCCAAAAGCTAACAAAGGAATAAAAGCAACTAACATTAGGCTAATTTAAAAGTTGTAATTTTTCCTGTTGACTGACTTTCCAGTTAAGTATCAACTATTTTTTTACTTACATACAATGCGTTTTCCTCTTTGTTACCTCTGTGTTTCTTTCTCCGGCTGTTCTCTACTGGTTAGTTTTCAAAAAACCACGGGGGAAAAACAAGCGTGTGCACTGAGTGTGCAAAGCAGGCAAAATCAATGATCGGGTTAAGTACTAACCGTAGCCTTAAAATCAAAGTATATCTTTTACATACAATGTGTTTTACTTTTTGTACCCTCTGTGTTTCTTGCTTCGGCTGTTTTCTGTGGTAATTATAAACTACAGAAAAATACAAGAGTGTTTCAAAGAAATTAGCAACCGGGCAAAATAGAAAATTCAGGATGAGTATACTATATTAAATCAATAATCAATTTATGTATTGATATCGGTTTATTGCCAATATTTGATGAGTAATGTAACTACCAGTATAAGTGTGCGACGCAAGGATGTTAAATATATTTTCTAATGTACGGCCCTAAAAATTCTTAAAAAACCACACTCTATTCTAAATTCAAAATTCTTCATTCTCAATTTTACTACATGCACCTTGTACTCAACTCATACGGCGCCACTTTGCAAAAAGAAAACGACCTTTTTGTCATCTCTACTGCCGATGGCAAACAATCGGTACCGCCCGATAAAGTAACCTCTATCAGCATTAGCAAGGCTGCACGCATTACCAGCGATGCAGTGCTGCTCGCCATCAAACATCAGGTAGATATTTTATTTGTAAACGAGCAGGGTATGCCCGAAGGCAGGGTATGGAGTATACAATATGGCTCCATCAGTAACCTGCGCAGGGCACAGCTCGATTTTATGTATTCGCCGGCAGTAATACCCTGGGTACAGCAACTGCTTATGCAAAAAATAAACGGTCAGGCTGCCCTGCTATTGGCCTTGCAACCGCCACCCCAACAATTGGCTGCACACAATATGGTACGCTTTGCAGTAAACAGTATAGAAGATTATAAGAATAAAATTATTGGTTGCCAGGGCGAAACCATTAGCGATGTGGCGCCATCCATAAGGGGGTGGGAGGGTGCTGCCTCCAAAAAATATTTTACTACCATTGGAAAGTTATTGCCAAACGAATATGCTTTTGAAACCCGTAACCGCCAACCTGCTACCGACATCTTTAATGCCATGCTTAACTATGCCTATGGCATATTGTATGGCAAAGTGGAAGGCGCTCTCATTAAAGCAGGGCTCGATCCGTATGCGGGCATTTTTCACCGCGACGAGTACAACCGCCCCGCACTTGTGTACGATGTAATAGAACAATTTAGGGTTTGGATGGACTATGTGGTAATACAGTTGTGCCGCGAAAAGGCCATACCTGCCGACTGCTTTTTTAAAGACGAAGACACCGGCGGCATACGGCTGGAGGCGCTTGGTAAACGCATACTCATTCAATCTGTAAACGATTATCTTTCAGAGATTATTTTAATGGATGGAAAAGAGCGCAGCAGGCTTACCCATATAGACCTAGAAGCACAAACCCTCGGCCAGTTTTTTAACCAAAATGTGTAATCATGTTATTGGCAGGCAAACAGGTAACCCAGGTAAACGACCCGCTATTGCCGGTAACGGTACAAAGGGTGTACCAGGGCATTACCAACAGCAGCGCCCTTGCTACACAGGTGCAGCAATTGCGCATCAGCAAGTCGATGGATGAGAAACAGTACCGCAGGCTGAAGACGGCACTGCCTTATATTGTGTGCGGCATTTTTACACCGGCCATCCGGCGTAAAGAAAACTTCAGACATACACAGTATTTCATTATCGATATCGATCATATCTCAAAGTTCGATACCACGGTTGCAGCCGTGAGGCAAACATTGCTGCAGGATGAGCAAATCATGCTGCTATTTGCATCGCCGGGAGGCGATGGATTAAAGGCATTGTTTCAACTGAAAGAACGGGTGGAAGACACATCGTACTACAGTTATTTTTACAAGCTTTTTGCAGCTCGCTTAGCCAACCGCTACCAGCTAGGCGGCATGGTAGATGCAAAAACCTGCGATGTAAGCCGGTGCTGCTTTATGAGCCACGACCCGGATGCCCGCTACCATCCCGGCGCGCTGCCGGTTGATGCTTCAGCCTATATTGATGCCGGCGACACTTCGCAAATAAACGCCATACAAAAAGAATGGGATGCCTTTGCTGAAGAAACAAAAAATGCACGGGAAGAAGCAACGGAAGGGGATCCGGGGCAAACGATACAGGCGGCAATTACCGACGATCATTTGAAACTGATAAAACAGCGGCTGCAACCTGGCAAAATAATAAAGCAACCTAAGCCTGTGGAACAGCCCGAACAATTGCACGAACTTTTGCAGGGCTTAACCAGTTACCTGCAGGAAAGCGGGGTGGAACTGCGCAAAACAGAACCCATATCGTATGGCCGCAAGCTGGTAGTGTATGCCGGTAAGTTAATGGCAGAGATTAACATTTTTTATGGCAAACGGGGTTTTAGTATAGTTAAAACCACCAAAACCGGCAGCAATGCAGAGCTGGCAGACCTGGTAAGCCAACTGGTACAGCAATACATAAACGAAAACGCTTTGTAATGGCAAAGCCCAAAGATGCGGGGATAACGCTAAAGGAAGCATTGAAACGGATGCAAAAGGCAGGGCTTACAGCACCACCAAAAAGTAGTGTTGGAAATGAGGAAGATGATATACTGCCACTGCCCGACAGGATACAAAAGATACTGAACATAGTAAGGCTGCAAACCAAAAAAGCGGTGAATATGAACTACCTGATTATGTACGATATAGAAGACAACAAAGTGCGCCGCCATATAGCCAAATACCTGGAAAAAAAAGGATGCCTCCGTATTCAGAAAAGCGTGTTTATGGCTAATACCACGCACAAGCATTTTACCGATATACACGAAACCCTGAAAGACATTAATGATATATACGAAAATACAGACAGCATTATACTGGTGCCGGTAAACGTAGCCGATGTACGCAGCATGAAGTTGATAGGCAGCAATATAAATATTGATGTGTTGACGGATCCGCCTAATACCATGTTCTTTTAAAAGTATATATTTAAAAAGTAGCAGTTCCTTTATGAAGCACGTAAAGCTGGAAAAACAGACCTTTGGGCAATATAACTCTTTGACATACATTCGCTACATTAGAGAAGGCTGCGAGAGCAACATCCATTACAACAAGGATTGAGACAGTCCCGTTGTGTACCAATAGCAACGAGTAAATATCGCTGCGAGAGCAACATCCATTACAACAAGGATTGAGACTCACAAAAAAAAGCCATCCCTAAAAATAGGGACGGCTGCGAGAGCAACATCCATTACAACAAGGATTGAG
>JANPPB010000562.1:0-1696 GCA_031428295.1 Segetibacter sp.
TGGGCCTGATCCATCGAGCATCAGTGCTGCTATGATGGGTGGCATTCTTTCAAATAATTCAAGCGGCATGTGTTGCGGCGTTGCACTCAACTCGTATCACACCACCAAATACATCCGCTTTATTTTACCCGATGGCAAATGGTTTACAACTGAAAAACAAACAGACTACCAACGGTTTCAACAGGAATGCCCGGCATTGTTTGCAACATTGCATTCTTTGAGACAGCAAATAATTACCAACAAAAATCTATATAACCTTATTCGTCATAAATACCTGACCAAAAACACGGTTGGCTATTCCCTTAATGCGCTTATTGATTACGAGCATCCGCTTGACATATTGGCTCACCTGTTGATCGGTGGAGAGGGTACTCTTGCATTCATTTCAGAGGCTGTTATGAACACCGTTCCCGACTATGCATTCAAGTCTACAGCTTTGTTATATTTCCCCTCTATTTATGCAGCCTGCCAGGTTATTGTACCCCTTACCAAAGCAGGTGCTTTAATGGTGGAGTTAATGGACAGGGCATCGTTGCATGCTGTTGAAAATATGGAGGGTATGCCCCCTATTGTAAAGTCGTTACCCGAAACTGCAGCGGCTTTATTGATAGAGTTTCAGGAAAACAACCAGGCAGATTTGGATGAACGGGTTAACCGTTTTTTAGCCGGCACTAATCAATTGCAATTGCTAAATGCGCCTGCCTTTACAAACGATGCCGCAGAGCAGGATTTCTATTGGAAAGTTAGGAAGGGTTTGTTTCCTGCTGTAGGTGCCGTACGGGCTAGTGGCACCTCGGTAATACTCGAGGATGTTGCCGTGCCGGTAGAAAGATTGGGTGATGCCATCCTCGATTTACAGCAACTCTTCAAAGCATACCATTACTTCAATGCCATCATTTTTGGTCATGCAAAAGATGGCAACATTCATTTTGTAATTACCCAGTCGTTCGACACTCCGCAAGAAGTAAAACGTTACGACGATTTTTTACGTGAAGTGGTTGAACTGATCATTTGCAAATACCAGGGAGCGCTGAAAGCAGAGCATGGTACAGGTAGAAATATGGCACCCTTTATAGAGACCGAATGGGGTGGGGCTGCTTATGAAATTATGAAGCAAGTAAAGCTGGCTGTTGATCCGCAAATGCTGCTTAACCCCGGTGTTATTATTAACGCCGATGAAAATGCGCATCTTAAAAATTTAAAAAATTTGCCTTCTGTTGAAGAAGAAGTGGACCGTTGTATAGAATGTGGTTATTGCGAGCACAAATGCCCCAGCCGAAATATAACTACCACCCCCCGCCGAAGAATTGTAGTAAGACGTGCTTTAAAACAATTAGAAAAGGAGGGCAGGAGTGCAGATCATAAATTGTTATTGCAGCAATTTCAATACGATGGTTTAGATACCTGTGCAGTTGATGGGTTGTGCGCCACGGCTTGCCCTGTAGACATCAACACCGGTGACTAAATTAAACGGCTGCGAAGCGAAAATCATTCACCTGCTCAAAACAAAGCAGCATTGTTTGCAGCCCGAAATTTTACTTTGTTGGAAAAAAGCATCAGAGCAGGTTTATCAGTGGGCAATGGTGTTAATAGTTTGTTGGGTAAGACTGCAATGCTAACGCTTACAAAAGCCATAAAAAATTTGGTTCCTGCAATGCCTTTGTGGCCTTCACTGCCCGGTGGTTTGCCATCTTTA
>JANPPB010000563.1:0-6634 GCA_031428295.1 Segetibacter sp.
GAACGCTCTGTGGCCGCAGGAAAAATAATTTGTATGAGCAGTGTACACGAAGTGATACCCTGGGCAGGCCATGCAAACTATGCCGCTAGTAAAGGCGGCATCAGCATGTTTATGAAGACCATTGCACAGGAGTATGCTCCCAAAAAAATTCGCATCAAAAGCATCGCCCCCGGCGCAATAAAAACAGAAATCAATAAAGAAGCCTGGAGTACACCTGAAGCTGAAGCTAAATTGCTGAAGCTTATACCATATGGCCGCGTAGGTGTAATAGAAGATATTGGTAAAGCCTCTGTATGGTTGGCAAGCGACGACAGCGATTATGTAACTGGGGCAACCATGTTTATTGATGGTGGTATGACACTGTATCCCGGTTTCGTTGATAATGGATAGTTAATACCGTTGAAAGGTTGCTGGTTTATATTGTCAGCAAACAATCTTCTTCTTAAACTAATAATGGGTCCCTCATATATTCGGTCTTGTACAAACGAAGCAGAAGCAGGTGCTTTATTTGATTTCGAAAAATTTATAGGTGAGCGACTTATAGTCTTCGTGATCTCTAATGCTGTTTAAGATACAAGCCTACCATTGTAAAACCATAGCTGGAAAAATTCTAACTTCCACTTCCACTCAACCTAAATTAAACAAGGCAGCTATGAATGCGGAACAACTACGTTTAAAAGATCCGCTTTGGAAAACGTGGGGGCCTTATGTTTCAAACCGTCAATGGGGCACCGTACGCGAAGACTACAGCAACAATGGCGATGCCTGGAACTTTACAACCCATGATATGGCTCGTAGCAAAGCTTATCGCTGGGGCGAAGAAGGGATAGCCGGCATTAGTGATGATAAGCAATTGCTTTGCTTTTCGCTGGCATTATGGAACACAAAAGACCCTATAATTAAAGAAGTTTTTTATGGCCTTAGCAATACTGAAGGCAACCATGGTGAAGATGTAAAAGAGCTGTTTTACTATCTCGATAATACCCCTACTCATTCGTACATGAAAATGCTGTACAAGTATCCGCAGCAGGCCTTTCCATACACTCAATTAATAGATGAAAACAAACGGCGATCCAGAAAAGAACCTGAATTTGAACTAATGGATACCGGCATCTTTAACGATGATAAATATTTTGATGTTTTCATTGAATATGCAAAAGCCTCGCCCAACGATGTGCTTATAAAAATAGAAGTACACAACCGGGGTAATGAAGCTGCAACTTTACATATTTTACCAACGGTTTGGTTTAGAAATACATGGCTTGCCGATACGAATGCTTACAAGCCTTCGCTCTTTGCTATTGAAGACCATGTTATAAAAATTGACCACAAAGCGCTTAACATGCAGCACCTGTATTTTGATGGTACACCCGAGCCTTTGTTTTGCAACAACGAAACGAATACTTCCAAACTTTATGGATACAACGGTCAGCATACTTTTTCAAAAGATGGTATTAATAATTACCTGGTCAATAAGAAACAAACGATCAATCATGACCGTTCCGGAACAAAAGCTGCTCTTAATTACAACGTCACCATTCCGGCTCTTGCTTCTCATACCATAAGGCTACGATTAACTGAAGCAGCACAAGCAGATTTTGAAGATTTCGACAAAGTGTTTGAAGCCCGCCGCCAGGAAGCGGAAACCTTTTATAATGACTTGCACAAGAAAAAATTTTCGGAGGATGAGAGCCTTGTTTTCAGGCAGGCAATAGCAGGGCTGCTATGGAACAAGCAGTTTTATTGCTACGATATGCAAAAATGGATAGAAGGAGATGAAGGCATGCCTCCACCACCACCCGAGCGAAAGAAGGGGCGAAACTATGAATGGAAACATGTACACAGTGCTGACATTATTTCTATGCCCGACAAATGGGAGTATCCATGGTTTGCTGCCTGGGATTTGGCCTTTCATTGTATCAGCATTGCCTTGGTTGATGTGGGCCTTGCAAAACAACAATTAGTATTGTTAACCAGGGAGCGGTTCATGCATCCTAATGGCACCTTGCCAGCCTATGAATGGTCGTTTGAAGATGCTAACCCACCCGTGCATGCATGGGCCGCATGGGAGGTGTATTGGATGGATAAAAAGCAAAATGGTGGAAAAGGTGATGTGGGGTTTCTCGAATCGATGTTCCATAAGTTGCTCATCAATTTTACCTGGTGGGTTAACCGTAAAGACACGCAAGGCAATAATATTTTTGAAGGTGGGTTTTTAGGGCTGGATAATATTGGCGTATTCGACCGTAATGCCAAACTTGCCAACGGTCAATATATTGAGCAGGCAGATGGCACTAGCTGGATGGCCATGTTTGCCTTAAATATGTTACACATTTCGTTGGAGCTGTCGGTTACCAATGAGACTTACATTGACATGGCCAACAAGTTTTTTGAGCACTTTTTGTACATAGCAGGTGCATTGGATTTAATGGGCGAAGGAAAGGAAGGTTTGTGGGATGAGGAAGATGAATTTTTTTATGACCAGCTACATGTAAGCGAAACTGAATGCAAGCGATTGAAGTTGCGAAGTGTGGTAAGCCTTATACCCTTCTTCGCGGTTGAAGTGTTAGACCGCAAACTGCTGCTAAAACATCCTGCATTTGCTGCCCGTATGGATTGGTTTTTAAATAACCGGCCCAACCTTGCTTCCCTGGTTTCGCACTGGAATGTATCGGGCAGCGAAGAAAAACATTTACTTAGTTTGTTACGTGGCCACCGCATGAAAAGGTTGTTGAGTCGTATGCTGGATGCCAACGAGTTTTTAAGTGAGCATGGCATTAGGGCATTATCGAAGCACTACGAAAAGGAACCATATACTTTTGGGATCGACGGCATAACGCTTACCGTTAACTACACACCCGGTGAAAGTGATAGTGGTATGTTTGGCGGAAACTCCAACTGGCGGGGGCCGGTATGGATGCCGATAAACTATATGATTATTTTGAGCCTGCGCAGGTTCTATCATTATTATAGCGATGATTTCAAAGTTGAATATCCCACCCATTCTGGTCAATATTATTCACTGCTGGAGATTAGCAATCTATTATCCTCAAGGCTGATCAATCTTTTTCTAAAAGACTCTTCGGGCAAAAGAAAGGTGTATGGCGAAAACGAAAAGATGCAAACCGATCCACATTTTAAAGATTACCTGTTGTTTCACGAATACTTTCATGGCGATACCGGCAAAGGCCTGGGAGCTGCCCACCAAACCGGGTGGACGGCGCTTGTGGCAAATTTGTTAATGACTTGCAGGTAATGCTCAGTTCGATTAAATCCATCCCGGTCTGCAAGTTGAGTTTTTTATTAAAACGAAAAAGCCAGCTTGCGGGGCTTTAAAACTGGTAGAGAATAGTTATGCTGTGGCGGGAAATCGCTGACCTTCCCGAATGCTTTCGGGACGCTACCCTTTTTGACTAATCAACCATTCAATATTATTTTCTGCTTATCTTCTTTGTAATCGCCATAAGGGGAATAGATACTACTTAAGGGTCAATAAATAAATGATTATTAAGATAGAAAAGCCTGCCGATTCTTTTTTTATAGAGAAAAATTTTGCTAAAAACCATTCAGCGGCTACATTTGCAACCCTGCGGGGAATTAGCTCAATTGGTAGAGCGCTTGCATGGCATGCAAGAGGTAACCGGTTCGATCCCGGTATTCTCCACAAGCTTTAAGCCGCCGAAAGGTGGCTTTTTCCATGCCCATTTTTATTGAAGCTTTTCGTATGAAGTTTCTGATTGTAACATTACTTAATCACTCATTCCATCTTCACTATCAGTATTCACTATTCACTTCTACTAGTGACTGATGAATAATGATTAATGACTACTGACCATTGACTGTTAATGCCCCGCATAGTAATCATAACCTCTTTCGGCCCAAAAATCAGGGGGCTTGGTATTACTAAAATACATGGTACCAATTCGTTTCAGATGCTTAATCCCATATTTAACGGGGATGATCAACCGCAACGGATAACCCTGGTTTACTGGGAGTGGCTGCCCGTTCATCTCATAACATAAAATGGTTTGGGGCTGCAAAGCGCTGGGCATATCTATACCAACATAATACTTTTTGTCAGGCGTCCGCATACCAACATAAGCCAGTTGTTTTTCAGACGTAAGTCCATAGTGCTCCATAAAAGTTTTTAACGGAACCCCTGCCCAGTGCGTAACCTGGTTCCAGCCTTCTATACATTTAAAGTCGAAGACAATATCTTTCTTTGGTAGTTTTTTAATATCGTCAAGTGTGAGTTTTAAGGTGTCGCCGGCGGAGCGTACTACTTGTAACCTCCAGGTGTTAACGTCTATACTATCGCGAAGACCATCCATGCCGTTAACTCTTACCCTTTTTGCAGCAGCACTTACAGGATACTCTTTTACCAGTTTGTTTGAATTGAAAACTTTAGAAAACACCTTCTCATTAAAGCCTAAAACTTTTCTTAGCGGCCTGAGGGCTCCGTCTTCTTTTGGTTGTCTATTAACCCAATCATATCCTGCCCATGTACCAAAAGCTAAGAGTACAAATAACGCAAATGAAAGTATCATGCGGCTACGCAACCGGTTATCGGGTACTTCACTTTCTTCAAGTATTGGTTCAGGCTTTTGCATCTTCAGTAAGGGTTTTATTGGCTTTAATAACTTCAACACCTGTAATCATAGATTGAAAATTGTTCCAGCCTGTTTTGAGTACCTGCAAAATGTGAACGAGAAAGAACAATACAAAGCCAATGGTTAAAATAAAATGTTCGGCACGTGCCAATGCATAGCCACCACACATCCATATAAAAAAATTAAACTGTACCGGTTTATATATGGCAAGGCCGGTAATAAGGGAGCCAATGCCCATTACAATTACGGAGGTATAGGCAATTTTTTGTGCGCCATTGTATTTAATTTGTGGCGGATGCTTCTTGCTTAAATGCAGGTCATACTTAAGTACCTGCCATGCTTCAGCAAACGACTTTCTCCCTGGTAACAGGTGCCGCCATTCACCCGAAAACGCAAGGTATAAAACATACAACATGCCATTCAAAAAGAACAACCACATAATTGCAAAATGCCAGTTCATTCCCTCGGCCAACCTAAAGGGTACATGCAATGCTTTATAAAATTCCTTTGGAAAAAATTTGAAGAGGATTGTATTGCCAAAACTGATTTTATACACGCTGTTGGCCCAGTATATCAGCAGACCGCTCCATATCATTAATGCAAGAATGGGAAAGTTTAGCCAGTGAAACCAGCGTATAGCAAGAGGATGCTTTTTTACAATCTTCTTCATGCAGTTAAGTTAAACGTTACATACACTATTTTCAAAAGCTTGGTTTTATTAAGATTACTATTAAGAATATAGGTTACTGAGATATAGACGTTGAAAATTTAAATTCCTTTCAGCCTGTTTTTTTATGATTACCCAATTCATTTTCGTATCCTTCATCAATGAGATGATTACTCCCACCGGCTGCTGTTGTTGCCAGCACATCGCAGCGATTATTCAAGGCATTTTCGGCATGGCCTTTTACCCAAACAAAAGTTATCTTATACTCTTTAGCCAATTGGTAAAACCGCAACCATAGGTCTTTATTTTTTTTGCCTCCGGCGAAATTTGTTTTTACCCATTTGTCAAGCCATTTTAATTGCACCGCTTTAACTATGTATTGACTATCGGTGTAAATGGTGAGTGGAATGTTTTTTTTGTTTAGGCTTTCGAGGGCGGTAATAACCCCCAATAATTCCATGCGGTTGTTGGTTGTTAAACGATAGCCCGCAGTCAATTCTTTTCGTTTATTGCCCCACATTAAAATAGCCCCATATCCACCCGGCCCCGGGTTTCCCCTGCTCGATCCGTCAGTATAAATAATAAGCTGGTGCCCTTTGTCTTCCATAAAATTCAAACTTGTTATAGTGCACAAGAGATAAAAAGTGAGTGGGATTTTTTTAGCCAGAGTGGATTACTAAACACTTTGTTACGAGGGCAAATAGTATTCCCCTTTCATGTATAAAACCCCTTCGCCTGCCATGGTTACGCGATCATTTAAAGCCTCGCAAAACAGCGTTCCGGTACGTGCAGAAATTTGTTTTGCAGTAAGGGCAGATTTACCCAGTTTTTCGCTCCAGTAGGGTATTAGGTTGCAATGGGCAGAACCGGTAACAGGGTCTTCGCCAATTACGGAGTTAGGTACAAAAAAGCGGGAGACAAAATCAACTTCCCTTCCGGGGGCAGTAACAATGATGCCTATAGTATCCAATTGGTTCAGGTATTGAAAATCGGGAACAATATTTCTAATTTCATCTTCATTTTCGTACACCAAAAAATAGTCTCTCGACTTTAGTATTTCCAAAGGTGTAGAATAATTTACAAGACCTTTTAGCAAAGCATCAGGCACGTCGGCAACTGGCATAGGGGGCCTGCTCGGAAAGTTCAATTCAATCAAATGGCCTTTGCGTTTCACCTGTAGTAAACCGCTTTTGCTCTGAAAGTTAATTTGGTCGCTGCTGGTATTGATCTCATTAAAAATGATGAAAGCCGAAGCCAGTGTTGCATGGCCGCACAAATCAATTTCAAACTCAGGTGTAAACCAGCGAATGTCAAATTGATTGTCACCTGTCGGCACAAAGAAGGCTGTTTCGCTCAG
>JANPPB010000564.1:0-2271 GCA_031428295.1 Segetibacter sp.
GGTGGACAAAGGCATACCCAGGCATGGCTACGAAATATGTAATAAAGAAGGTGAGAAAATAGGTGAAGTTACCAGCGGAACACAGGCGCCTTCGTTGGGTAAAGCTGTTGGCCTGGGTTATGCAGGCAAAGACTTTTCATCCATGGATTCACAAATTTATATCAAGGTTAGAGATAAGTTGCTGGAGGCAAAAGTTGTGAAGCTTCCTTTTACGGCATAATTAAATTGATTGTTGCAGGCTATGCCGTTGGACAACTTTCAATTAATACCACTATATCAAAAACTTTTTATCTTGTTATAAAAACATCTTGCATGAAATTGATTAATATTTTTACGATAGCAGCTTCAACCTTTGCATTAGGATTTGTTTTTAGTTGTAAAAAAAACTCTGATATACAAGCTAACCCTCCATCAAATCCACCGGTAATCATCACGAAACCAGTCACAACGATTAATTCCACTTCAGTTGTTTCAGGTGGTGAATTCACTAATACAACTACTATTACAGACAAGGGAATAATATGGGGAACTGATAGTAGCACCTTAACGGCTTCAACCATAAATAAAATTAGTAACGGAGCTGCTTTGACAAATTTTATAGACACAATCAAAATTTTACAACCAAATACTACCTATTATTTAAAGGCCTATGCTATTTACAGTTCGGGTGTTAGTTATGGTGCAGCAATTAAATTCACTACTCCACCGACCGTGTATATTGCAGGTTATCATAGCGGTTCGGCAGCATACTGGAAAGATGGTAAATTATTTCCTCTTGCAGGTGGCACTTACGCCCACTCTATTTATGTGGTGGGGAATGATGTGTATGTAGCCGGTGAAAACAATAACGGAGGTCTTAGGGCAGTATACTGGAAGAATGGGGTACCGGTAGTGCTGACTAATGGAACAAATGCGGCATTAGCGAATTCAATTTATGTAGTTGGAAATGACGTTTATGTTGGCGGATATGAACTCTATAATAACAATGCTACCTCTCCAGTTGCAAAATATTGGAAAAATGGCGTTGCTGTGTCACTTACCAATGCACCCAATTATAATGGCATTATTTATTCAGTTTTTGTAGTTGGAACCGACGTGTATGCAGCCGGATGGAAAGCTAGAGTTTCCGGTGGCTACCAGGTTGCAACCTATTGGAAGAATGGCATTGCTGTTCCCCTGAGTGATAGTACTACAACTATTGCCTCTTCACAGTCTATTTTTGTTAAAGGCAATGATGTTTACGTATGTGGCAAAGAACAAAGCCAAGCGGGTGTTTTTGGTGGAATTCCTGTAGCAAAATACTGGAAGAATGGCATACCAGTTTCTTTAACTGACGGTTCACAACATGCTGGAGCCTATTCTATTTTTGTAAGTGGAAGCGATGTGTACGCTTCTGGCTATGAGTATAGTGGTTTAACTGGTTATTCTATCGCAAAATATTGGAAAAATGGTATTCCAATTTCTTTAACTGATGGTTCAAAATATGGTAATGCTTATTCCATTTTTGTGGCAGGTAGCGATGTTTACGTTGCTGGCGGTGAGGGTAATTACTTTAATGCCATGTGTTGGAAAAATGGTGCGTCGCTACCTCTTGAAATCAACGCACAATATTCCAGATCTGTTTCTATTTTTGTGCAATAAGTGCTTTGCTTTAAGTCTTACTGTTTGACTTTGTTCGGACAAAATGTATTTGCTGCGACCCTGAACAATGACAACAAGAACAAAGCGGAGATGGCACAAGCCTGCAACATTGGGTTTTATGCAAGTTGGGCTTGACAATAAAACATCAGCTAATTGGAAATCCAAGCTTTGTTTCCAGCAGACGAATTACTATCGGCTTTTGTACATAAATTCATCAAAATATTTTCAATCAGCAGCGGTTATCGGCAGACGGATTACTAATTCCCAACCTGCATAAAGCCCTGACGTTACCTGCAGAAAATTTTACAGTGTATAAGCTAATGCTTTATAAAATCCTGCAACTTCCAAACCTTCTACTCAAAGACAACTGTCAATGCCCTTTATTCATTTAACCACTTTTATACAAGCACCCGCAGAACGGGTCTTCGATCTTAGTCGCAGCATCGATTTTCATACTGAAAGCATGCACAATAGTTATGAAACAGCAGTCGACGGTGTTACAACAGGTTTAATAAATTTGGATGAAACGGTTACGTGGCAGGCTAAGCACTTATTTAAAACCAGAACGTTGGTAAGCAGGATTACGGCTATGAAACCTTACCAATTTTTTGAAGACACCATGGTATCGGG